>JBBQTZ010000087.1:0-16631 GCA_038234405.1 Chitinophagales bacterium | reverse complement strand
AACGGATGAGGGCTATGTATTGCAATATGACGGGGAATTTTTGAAAAAGTCAGACAGCAACCCTATCAGCTTAACGCTTCCAAAGCGAAAGGAACCTTACAGTAGTAAAGTATTGTTCCCTTTTTTTGATGGATTGATACCAGAGGGCTGGTTGCTGGATATTGCTATTGAACATTGGAAAGTAAAAGCCAACGACCGTTTTGAATTATTATTAACCACCTGCCGGGATACTATTGGGGCTGTAACGGTAGAACCTGAATAAATGTTTATGAATAATTGCTGGTTTTGTTATAAAGATGCAGGAGATGCTATTTACCATGCAACCTGTGCCAAAAAGTTTTTTGGTACGCCGGAAGTGCCTACGCTTCAACTGAATGATACATTGATTGAGTCGCTGGCCAAACAAACCATTAACCAGCGGATAGCGGTTACCGGGGTACAGCCCAAATTATCTCTTACGCTTCAAAAAGAAAAAGGGCACAGCCGTTTAACCATTGTTGGGCTTTGGGGCGAATTTATTTTAAAGCCGCAGCAACATGCTTACCCTATGATGCCGGAAACAGAAGACCTAACCATGCACCTTGCCGCACTATTTAAAATACCAGTGTGTGAGCATGCACTGCTGCAGGCCAGCAATGGCAGTATGGTATATATTGCCCGTCGTTTAGACCGGGTGGAAAGAAACAAAATACATATTGAAGACTTGTGCCAGTTATCAGAATTTTTAACAGAGAACAAATACAAAAGCAGTTATGAAAAAGCTGGTAAACTGGTAGCATATTATTGCTACAAAGGGCTTGACCTGTTGAGTTATTTTGAATTGGTGTTGTTTAGTTACCTGTGTGGTAATAATGATATGCACCTGAAGAATTTTTCTGTGATGCACCAGCCCGAAGGCATTGTGCTAAGCCCGGCGTATGATTTGTTGAATGTAAACCTGCTTAACCCGAAAGATGAAGAAGAGCTTGCCCTTACATTAAATGGTAAAAAGGCAAAACTAAAACTAACCGATTTTAAAGCGCTTGCCGAAAATCTGCAAATAAATGAAAAGGTTTATTACAATAGTTTTAAACTTTTCAGCAGTAAAAATGAGGAGGTGATGGATTTGATTGACCGTTCTTTTTTAGACAATAGAATGAAGAAGGGTTATAAGGAAATATGGATGAAGAAACAGGAGATAGTTGAGCAAGCAATTAAAAGAAAATAACCTGTATCGAACTAGCTTATGTTTATTTGGACAATAGGATATTGCATATATATAAAAGCACAAGCGTAAGTTTTAAAGCGTAGCTATTTGACATTTATCATCAATGAGATTATAAAATATTAGAATTACTGTTGATTATAAAAATAACACAAATAGGTAACCAAAACCTTGCAACAAGTTGATAAATATCATTAAAATTTTTATGGTAGATAGAACCGTAAAAAATAACTACCTAAAATTTCACAAACATTTTACTTGTGTTATAACAGAACCTGTGAGCAATGTGTGTGTACTTTTTTTGTTTGGTCAGTTATAAAAAACAGTAAGCTTTAGCCGCAAGTAAAAGAAGTAATTAAAAGAAAACTTTAGAATTATCATAACGGCCTTGCAAAGTAATTAATTAAAAAGTTTAAATTATTGGCAGTGGAAATTGGATAGAAAGGTTACAACCATTGCCAGGTGAAGATTGCAGCAGTAATTTACCATTATGTACTGCAGCTCTTGTTGCAATATTTTTTAGGCCAAGTCCATTATGTTTTACAGTGGTATCAAAGCCAATACCATCGTCTGTAATTTGTACCTGAAGCCCGGTTTGGGTGTTACTAATACCGATAAATACATTATTTGCAGCGGCATGTTTTATGGTATTATTAATCTGCTCCTGTACTATTCTAAAAATAGAAAGTTTAAGTTTTTCATCGGAAGCTCTTTCTAAAAAACTTTCAAAATCGGTTTTAAATTGTATGTTATTCACTTTATTAATACCCTGTATTAAATCTTTAACTGCATCTATTAAACCAACTTCGTCCAAAGAAGGTGGCAACAATGTTTTTGAAAGTTTTCTTAATTCGGCAATGGCTGTAATGATGTAATCTTTACTATCTATAAGCAACCTTGGTCGCAGGGTTTCATTTGTTATGGCACATTCAATATATAACCTTGTGGTAGAAAGTAACTGGTTAATATTATCATGCAACTCATTTGCAAGTTGGCTACGCTCTTTTTCCTGAGCAGTAATTACGGCCTCCGTAATTTCCTGTTGTCTTATTTGCTGCTCTTCGGCAAGTTGCTTCTCCAGCATTAACTTTTCGGTAATATCGGTTCCTATGGCAAGGATAGCCCTTGTTTTTGAATATTCTATTTCGTGCAGAGAAAAATGAACATAAATAAGGGTTCCATTTTTTTTTAATTGAGGCAAGGCAAATACTGTATTGTTTAGATTAGCCGAATTTATTTGTTCAATCAATAAAAAAGGAGTAGGCAGATTATCACTTTGCGGCACAAGATCGAGTAAGTTAATTTGTAAAAAAGCTGCTTTGTTATATCCATATTTTTTAATGGCAGTTTCGTTAACATCTAAAATTTGCAGGTTATTTTTTTCTACAATAAAAATACTTTCAGGATTATTATTAAATAGATAGCGGTATTTTTCTTCTGACAATTTAAGTTGTTCTTCCGTTTTTTTTCTATCTATACTGTAACCAATACTCTTAAATAGAGTTGAAGGATTTACTTCGCCTTTTACTAAATAATCTTGTACGCCAAGTTTTAAACTTTCAATACCTACCTGCTTATCGTTAAGGCCAGTTAGTACTATTACAGGGGTACTGCCTGCAAGTGAAATTACCTTTTTTGTTGTTTCTTGTCCATTACTATCTGGCAACGACAAATCGAGTAAAATAACATCGTACCGATGGTTGCTTAAGCTATCTATTGCTTCTGCAATAGATTTTAAATGAGTAATAGAGGCATTAGGTATCAGGTGTAAAATATAATGTTCAACAAGTATAAAATCACCTTCATTATCTTCAATTGCCAGTAGCCTTAGTTGTGTATTAATCATATCAGTCTACAACTTTTGCCGGTGACATAATTGACATTGTATAATTTTTAAGGCTTGCTATACCTTGTAATAAGGAGTTAACATCGAGCGGTTTTATGATATAATATGTAGCGTTTTTTTTATAACATTCATCTTTATCTAACTGAGAAGAGGATGTGGTAAGAATTATTACCGGAATATGCATCAAATGCTTTTGGCTGTTTATATAGTGAAGCACTTCCTTACCATTAATTTTGGGAAGATTAATATCCAAAAAAATTAAACCGGGTGTTTGTACGGTTTCAAATTCTTTTTCTTTATTCAGGTAAAGAATTGCTTCTTCTCCATCTTTAACTATTTTTATTTTATTTGTAAGCATCAATTCTCTAAATACTTCCAATGTTAATAGTACATCACCCTTATTATCTTCTACTAATAAAATTTCTATTTCATTCATATAAACCGATTATTGGAATTTTATTTAATGCTTTTTTTGATAGTAAAGTTAAAAATACTTCCGGCGTTGTTATTTGAACTTACCCAAATATTACCCCCATGCATTTCTACAATTTTTTTGCAAATTGATAAGCCAATCCCTGTTCCACTATACTCATCTTTGGTATGTAAGCGTTGAAAAATAACAAATATTTTTTCAGCATAAACCGGATCAATCCCAATACCATTATCTGCTACAGAAAACAACCAATCATTAATACGGTCTTCTGCATATATATGAATTTGCGGCTGCTTGTCGCCATGATATTTTAAAGCATTACCTACCAGGTTTTGCATTAATTGAACAAGCAGCACTTTTCTGGTATCTGGCAATACAGGCAAATGCTGTATTGTAATTTTTGCTTCCAACTTTTCTATTGTTACCATAAATACGTCACTTACTTCTTTCATTACCTCATTCATATCGGTATTGCCCACTATAACACTGTTAGAAGAAACCCTGGAATATTCCAATAAATCTTTTATAAGTATTTTCATACGGCTTGCACCATCAATAGCAAAGTTGATGTACTTTATGGCATTTTCATCCAATACAGGCTTACAGGTTTTTTCTAACAGGCCTAAAAAGCCAGTTACCATCCTTAATGGCTCCTGCATATCATGAGATGCTACATAAGCAAATCTTTCAAGTTCTTTATTTGAGTTAGTAAGTGCTTTGGCTTTTTCTGCCAATTCAATATTTAATCTTTTTACATTTTCTTCATCTTTCTTTTGCTCAGTTACATCATGCATAGCGCCTATCATACGCACGCCTTTTCCGGTTTCATCTCTTATTAAAATACCTCTGTCAACTATATAGGCATATTCTCCTGATTGTTTTTTAAACCTGTATTCATCCGACCATATTGTACCCGTTCCATTTATTAAATTTAAGATTACTTTATTAACTCTTTCAAAATCATCTGGGTGAATACGCTCACTGTAAAGGGAAATATTAGAACCGTAATCTACAATATGTAAACCAAAATGCTCTTCAAAATTTTCGCCCAATGTTAATTCTTCTTTTATCAGATCCCAATCCCAAATAACATCAAACGTAGCTTTTGATGCATATTTATAGCGTTCATTGCTTTTTAATAGTTCATCTTCAATTAATTTACGTTGGGTAATATCTCTGCCAATACCCATCAAACCAATAATTTCTCCTATTGAATTGCGCAAAGGTATTTTAGAGGTAATTAACCAATGATGCTGTAAATTTTTATCAACAAATTGCGCTTCCTGATTAACAACAGCAATTCCCTGTTGCATAATATGTTGATCAAAATGGTGGCCCCGTAACCCTACATCTCCGGGATAAAGCTCTACATCAGTTTTACCAATTATCTCCTCTTCTGATGTAACCCCCATATATAACTGATCTTCTTTATTGGCTATAATTTTTTTACCGGTAATATCTTTTACATAAATAGGATCGGGTAAATTGTCAATCAACGTTCTAAGTAAACTTCTTTCGCTCTTTACTTTTTCTTCTACTATTTTTCTTTCTGTTACATTTACATAATTTGCTATTAACGCATTAATTGGTTTAAATTGAAGGAGGTTAGTAACAGTACCTTCGAGCCAAACATAATGCCCATCTTTGTGCCTAAATCTATACAGTCCCTTAAAAATTTTTTCGGGAGATTTAAGTAAATCCTGATAATGTACTGTAAATTCCGCAACATCATCCGGGTGCAAAAATGTTAGTACGTTTGATTGAACGCCTTCTTCTACCTGGTAACCTACAATTTTTTCAACTACCGGGCTTTGGTAAATAAAATTGCCCGCTTCATCAAACAGTACAATTGCAGAAGAACTATGCTCTATTAAAGTTCTAAAGTATTTTTCTTTAGTTTCGAGGGTTATTTCAGCATTTTTTCGTTCGCTGATATCCCGGTTAATAATTAGGTAAACCTCTCTGTGGCCAAGGTCTATCAACTGATAATGTACTTCTACCGGGTAAATAACATTATCTTTTTTACGCTGTAATGTTTCAAATATAATTTTATCTTTTTGTCCGGATTTTAAAGGAGCTAAAATAAGATCCAACCCTTCTTTTGTTAAAGTTGGTTTTATATCAAAAAGTGATAGCTTATATAGTTCCTCTGCGGTGTAGCCTAGTATTTCTAATGCCGCCCTGTTTGCATATTCAAACTGCAGATTTACAGGGTTAATAATATGCACCTCATCCCTGCTGTTCATCAAAATTTTTGATAACATCTCTTTCTCTGCAATTTCTTTTTTCCGCAATGTTATATCTCTGCCAAATACCAATACCGATCCATCTGGCAGCATTTTAGAGTTTAATTCCATATCAATACCGCTGCCATCCTTGCGTTTTAATCTTCGGTAATCTATAATTGGTTTTCCACTTTTTAAAATAGTAAAGGCTACTGGGTTAGTTGCTATATCCTCTTTAAAAAATAAATCATTTAATTGTATTTTTTTAAATTCATCATAAGTAAAACCGAGGTAATTGTGTGCCTTTTCGTTAAATTCGAGGATAATACCTTGTAAATTATAAATCATTACCCCTTCGTAAGATTGGTCAATTACTGTTTTATATTTATCCTCTTGCTCTAAAACTAATTGTTGTTGCTTACCGTCTTTTAATTTTAGATAAAGTATGATTGAGTCTTCGGCAATACAATCAGCATGTTTGAGTATTAACTGACTGCTTTGTAAGCTATTCCCCGGCAGTTGGATAGTTATTGAGTAAGCTGCATATCCTTTACAAACTAAATTAAACCAGGTGTTAAAAGCAGCAACTGATTGCGGATCTAAGTAGGAAACAAATAGTTGCTGCAAGGTAGATGGTGCTTGTACACCTAATAATCCGGCTGCAAACTCGTTGCATTCTAGTATTTTGCCAGTGGTAGATAGCTTTATATACGGGGAATGGGTATACTGTATAAGGTCATTGTAATTAATAGATTGTATCTTTTCCTTACTCTTTAGCAACCTAATAGTTTCTTTAAGTTGGGTTAGTTCATTATCTGTTGATTCGATGCTCATCATAGCTTAGATTTTTCTCTACCAGGCGTTTTGGTACTTTTTGTACTTATTTAACGCCTAACGTTGAATAAACTTATAAAAAATGGATTTTAACTTTAAAATACATAATCGTTGCTCTTTGCTTACAATTATGTATCAGATTGTAAGTTATTTAATTTTACAGAAATAAAATAAAATAAACAAAACTTTTAAAGTAAATATCCTGGTTTATGTAACTGTTTAGCAGCATATTAAAAAATTGACTACCTCAGAAAATAAGCAAAATGACAGCAAAAGTTTACTTTTTATACACTATTTTTACAATATATTAAGCCTGCAAAAATTTCTATATTTAAATTGCCCTACTTATGACAGATATACTTACCAAACGATTTTTATTAATTGATGATCATGAGATTGTAAGATCCGGAGTAAATATGGTTTTATCGCTACTTTACAAACCAGTTGAAATTTTTGAAGCTACAGATGGCGATAGTGCAACTATTCTTTTAAAAAAACACTGTTTTAACCTGGTATTATTAGATATTCAAATGCCTAATACAGATTCTTTTGGTTTACTGGAATACATAACAATTAAATTTCCGGAAACTAAAGTGCTCATTTTTTCTATGAATGCAGAAAATGTTTTTGCAAAAAGATTTTTAAAAGCCGGCGCTAAAGGTTTTGTTTCAAAAGATGCTCCATTAGATGAACTTACAAAAGCCATTGACCTTGCTTTGCGCAATAAAAGATACATCAGCGCTAAACTTCAAAATCAACTTGCAGATGAATTGGCAGGTAGCGAAAATATAGTTAACCCTTTTGATAAACTGCTTCCCAAAGAATTTGAAATTACCAGTTTATTTATATCAGGTGAAAATGTAGCAGGGATAAGCAAAATTTTAAATGTAAACACCTCTACCATTGGCCATTACAAAAATAAAATTTTTGAGAAATTAGGTATCGCAAGTGTGCTGGAATTACAGGCTCTTTACAATAGTTACCATAAAACAGGATAAGTAATTGTATTTTAATTCGCTTAAGTTTTATACAGATTAATACTATTTTAAAAGTAGATACGCCTACCGTACTAAAGCTACATTTCCATTAAGCGTAAGCACTCTGTTATTTTCGCATATTAGCTCCATGATAAATACAAACGTATCAGCATTTAATTTAGCACCTTTGTAATTTCCATCCCACCCTGCAAATGCGTCATTGGCATTAAAACTACTTTTTTCAAAAACAGTTTCTCCCCAACGGTTAAATACTTTTAAGGTTTTAATTTTATACAACCCTGTACCTCGTGGGTAAAATATATCATTTACACCATCTCCATTAGGAGAAAAAAGGTTGGGCAAAAACACGTTGCTTCCATTGCAAACAACCAGCACATTTACTCTGTCTATTGCTGCACAACCGCCATTATTTTTTACTTCAACGGTGTATTCAGTATTTGTTTTTGGTTTTACGGTAATAGAATTTTCGCTGTTGCGGAATAACTCACCTGTTGGTGACCAAATTACTTGTGTTACATCTTTAGAATAACTTGCAACCAAATCAGCAGAACTACCTACAGTAATGGTTTTATCTGCACCCGCTGTTACAGTAGGGATAGGATAAACTACTACAGAAACATAGCCTGTATCTTTAAAACAACCCTTTTCATCTGTGCCAACAACCCTGTAATTGGTTGTAGAATCTGGTGTTGCTTCTGGTGTTGCAATATTTGCCTTATTTAAACTACTGGAAGGGCTCCAATTAAAACTGGCAGCGCCACTAGCCTGCAGGCGTTTTTTTTGTCCTGCACATAAAATTGAGGCCTTGCTATGGCTTATGGTAAATGGCTGTTTCACTTGTATGCTTACGGTACCGGAAGATTTACATCCATAAACTGATGTACCAGTTACTTTATAAGTAGCAGATACAGGCGGTGTTGCTACTGTGCTTCCGCCGGTAATGTTGCTAACATTAATGATGGGAAACCATGCGTAGGTTGCTGCTCCGCTTGCTTGTAACGTAATGGATTGTCCTTTGCAGATGGTAGTATCGGCGGTAAGGCTAATAGTTGGTGCTCCGTATGCTTCAATAATTTTGCTGATAGTTTTTACACAACCACTGCTATTAGTTGCTGTAAGTATTATATTGTATTGCCCTGCTGTAGCATATTGCTGTACAGGGGGTGTTTGTAAATTCATGTTATTCCCATTGCCCATCTTCCAGTGCCATTCTATTGCCGCTGTATCTGCCGATAACAACACACCACTCATTATTACAGAAAGTGGTGCACACCCATTTGCACTTATTTGCATACCTATATTAGATGATACTGCAGCCTTTATTGGTTTAGGCGATTTATATACATTGGTGCAACCAAATCTTGTGGTAACTGTAAGTGAGGGATAATATAATCCAGTTATTACATATTGATGAACAGGGTTAATTTGAGTAGAGAAAGTACCATCATCGAAATTCCATTGATAATTTACCAAAGAATCGTTGGTAAAACTGGTATTAGTAAACTGTACGCTTTGCAAATTGCACAAAGTTATTTCAGGAAATGTAAAACCGGCAGTTGCAAAAAGATTATTGATGGTATCCTTGCCAATAACAGGCACTTTACAACCCAGGTTATCTATCAACACTATTTTAGGTATAAAAGCGCCAGAATCCTGATAGGTATGTGTTATAAAAGAATCGCTGTTAATGACAGTTACACCATCGTTAAAATCCCATACATAATTAACCGCATCATTGGTATGAGCCTTAAAATTTACAGTATATGGTTTGCAAAGTTGTAATGGATCATAAGTTATAATACCACGTGGCCCGTTTACTGTAATTTGTTTTTGCATCTGGTTAATACAACCACCACGGCCCTTTGCAAAAAGGGTTATTGTATATACACCGGGATAAGAGTAAAAATGTGATGGATTACTTGCCTTGCTGTAAGAACTATCGCCAAAATCCCAGTATTCCTCTACGGTATTAAGAGATTTACTTGTAAACTGTATAACCAAAGGAGGGCAGGTTTTAAATGAATCGCTCATGGTAAAATCTGCTGTAGGATCTAGCACCCGAACGGCATTTACCACTGTGCTGCTATCCTTGCATCCGTTAATATCGGTAACCAACAAATTTACTGTATAAGTACCTTCTGTGGCAAATTTATGAACAGGTAATTGAAGCTTAGATGAATCTCCATCGCCAAAAGACCATACATAAGATATACCTGCCGTCCAATAAGGACAGGTAAACTTAACCTTCAAATCAGTACATGCAAAGGTATCTGCAATATAAAATCTGGCACTTACCCTGCTTACATTTAATGGAATAGGTAGTTTAAAAGTATCAATACAGCCCATTGCATCTATCACCTTTAACACAACAGCATATAATTTTGCTGCCGGATAAATATGCTGATAAGGTGGTGCAGTAAGGGTATCAATAGTTCCATCCCCGTATTTCCAAATCAAGTTACTTATAGGATTGGTGCCATCACTTTTTGAGCTATCAGCAAATATTACAGGTGTACCAAAACAAGTATTTTTTTGTACTCCAAACTTTGCCTTTGGTCCCATTACTGTTATATAATTTGTCTTTACAATGGTATCTCTACAGTTTAAAAAATTTATAGTAATTAATCGTAAAGAATAAGTACCTGGCTTTTTATAGGTATAGGTGATGTTGTTATTTCTTGTGTTAGCTATAGTGCCATCACCAAAATCCCAGTAAAAACGGGCCACATCCATATTGCTTAGCGGTGAGGTAAGGGTAATTTGCACATCTTTACAAACTATAGAATCTGACGAATAAAATTGAGGCGTAATAGCTAAAATTCTTACCTGCTTAATGGTACTAAAATTACATCCTGTAGAATCATTAAAGGCAGTAAGTTTTACTGAATAATACCCCGATGCTGGAAAACTATGTACCGGCGAAACTTGTGCAGAGGTAGTACCATCACCAAAATCCCAAAGTAAACTGGTAGCGCCAATAGAAAAATTTAAAAATTTACGCTCTAGTGATTTGGCACAATTGAGCGAAAAAGTAAATTTGGCAATGGAGGGTTTTATATAAACAAATTTATTGTAGATGGCTGTATCGGAGCAACCTCCATTGAAGGCAATAAGGGTTATTGATTTGTAACCGGTGTCTTTAAAAATATGTTTTGGCTGCTGTTCAATTGAATTGGAGAAATCTCCAAAATCCCATTGCCAATTGTCAGCGCCACCAAATGAAAGATTTGTAAAGATTAATTCCGTACTGGCACAGGTATTATTTTCGCTTACAGAAAATTTAGCAGTGGGCTTATTGGTAACTCTTATGGCATTGGGCATACTAATAGTATCTGTACAGCCTGTTACTGCTGTAGCAATGAGCTTTACTGTAAAGTAGCCGGGGCTGCTGTAAGTGTGCGTTGGTGCAGGATCTGTGGAAGATGTTCCGTCTCCAAAATCCCATGTATATTTTACAATGCTGATAGTAGGGTTAATTATTGCTGAAAAAGATTTTGTAAAAGGTAAACAACTACTATCCGGTAAATTATTAAAAGCAAATAAAGGCTTTTGTATTTTTATAAAATTAATTTTTGTTAAAGAATCGGAACAACCATTTGCATTTTTAACAACCAATTTTACGGTGTAATTTCCTGTATCGGAATATTCATGAACAGGATTAGATAATGTTGAAGTGGTGCTGTCACCAAACTTCCATAAATAAGTATTTCCACTCAATATATTATTGGTGAAAGTAGCTATAACAGGCGCTTTGCACGCTAAGCGGATATTGCTTGTAAAATTAGCACTAACAGCATTGTTAACCGGTATACTGTACGAGGCAGAATCTACACAACCATGCACACTAGTTGTAATAAGTTTTACTTTATACACTCCACCGGTATCGAAGTAATGTGTTGGATTGGCAGTAGTAGCCACTTTTCCATCTCCAAAATTCCAACTATAACTTATTGATCCATTACTGGTAGATGTATTTTGAAAAATAATATTTTTGGGTGTGCAAGTGGCAGATACTTTGTAAGTAAAACCGGCTTTGATGGAATTGTTTACTATGTAATCATTTTTTCTTGCTGCACTCATGCAACCATAGTTATTTACAACTTTAAGGGAGACACTATAATTGCCAGGGGCGGTATATATGTGTAATGGATTTTGCTGAGATGAAAGAATACCATCACCAAAATCCCATTGCCAGGTATCAATATTATCAGCAGTGATAGTAGATTTATCAGTAAAATTTACGGTAAAAGGATTACAACCCATTGTAGCATCAGCTATAAAATTTACGCCTGGTGCACTAAAAACATTTATATAATTGGTAAGTACTACTGAATCCTGGTTAGCTGAATTTTTAACAAAAAGTTTTACCGTATAAGTTCCCGGAACGAAATAGGTAACGGATGGATTTTGAATATTAGAAATTGTACCGTTACCTAAATCCCATTTCCATTCAGTAGGGTTACCAGCAGATTGATCGGTAAAATTAACAAGAATGGGAGCACAGCCGCCTGTAATATTTGAAGTAAAGTTTGCTTTTGCAACAGATTGACTAAAAGCAGTTCCGATATACAATATTGAAAAGCCTAGCAGTAGCTGAAAAAATATTTTTTTTATTTTGATAGATATTGGTTTCATATACGTACCCTTTAGTATATTAACAAATAACTTGAAATACCAATAAACTTTTAGTTTACTGCAATCTTATTATTTATTACAAAAACGTGATTGTAAAATAGCCATCTCCACCTTTGCTACTTACTTTTAGATTAAGCTTTGAGGAGCTAGTTTGTTTTCTTTGAGGGTTACCTATATAAAACGGATAAAGTACCTATTTATTATAGTAAAAAAGATATTGCCCAACGTGTAAACAAATTATTTGTGGAATAGTAAAATAAAGCTAAAATAAATACGTGTAGAGAATGTGCTAAAAAAGATGGCTTTTGTAAAAGCATAATTTATTTAACAGTATTTTTATAGCTGAAACACAATACAGTAAAGAGTTCAGCAAAAAAAAATAGCAAGTAATAACAAAAATGAGATTAGTGCACGGCAGGTAAAAAATTAGCGATTATTACAGTGTGTAGTTTTTTTACTACTGCATTTTGATAAAAAAAATATTGAAAACTGTTTGAAATATTTGTGCTGTTAACACTGCCAGGGGGCATTTCAAATAATCGTTCCCCATTTCGGTTGGTGGGCACACTAGCGAGGCTAGGTAGTGGTAGTTGTTCTCATTAACTACAAGGCATTACGTAAATTAATAATACATCCTACTGCCTAAAACGAAAATATTATTTGCTTTTGGCAGTACTGAAGATAAAACATTGAATATGCTGGTTGTAGGCAGTAAATAAATTATTCCTTCATAAGCGGATAATTTCTAATAAAACTGATGGCTTTTATCATGTCATCATGCAAAATTCTATCAGCTTTGTTAAATGCAACTTCCTTTCTAAATGCTGCTACTACTTTTTCTATTGCCGGCGAGCTTTGTAATGGCCTTCTAAACTCAAGTGCCTGTACAGCAGTTAGTAATTCAATTGCCAGTACTTTTTCTACATTATCTACTACCCTTTTGCATTTTGTAGCTGCATTGGCACCCATGCTTACATGATCTTCCTGATTATTGCTGCTAGAAATAGAATCTACACTTGCAGGCGTACACAATTGTTTGTTTTCGCTTACAATGCCCGCTGCTGTATATTGAGGTATCATAAAGCCGGAGTGCAGGCCTGGGCTTAATACTAAAAACATAGGAAGATTATGTTGGCCGCTAATCAACTGATAGGTTCTTCTTTCCGAAATATTGGCAATTTCACTCATAGCAATGGCTAAAAAATCTAAAGCAAGCGCAAGTGGTTGTCCATGAAAATTACCACCACTTACTATTAAATCATCTTCCGGAAAAATATTTGGGTTATCAGTTACAGCATTCATCTCTTGTATAAATACTTGTAGTACATACTGAAAAGTATCTTTGCTGGCACCATGTACCTGTGGTATGCATCTAAATGAGTAAGGGTCTTGCACCTGTTCTTTTACTTGTGCCGCAATTTCGCTTCCTGCAAGATAATCTCTTAATTTTTTTGCGGTTTCTACCTGTCCTTTGTGCGGCCTGATGGCATGTATTTTTTCATGAAAGGGAGATAAGGCACAATCAAATGCATCAAAAGAAATAGCAGCAATTAAATCTGCCCATTGCAACAGTTGCTCCGCTTGTACAAGATTATACAAACCATAAGCGCACATAAACTGGGTTCCATTTATTAAGGCAAGCCCTTCCTTACTTTGCAATGCTATCGGCTGCCATCCAAATTTTGCCAGCGCAGCAGCAGCCGGCATGCGCTCGCCAGCATGGTTTACTTCACCCAAACCTATCAATGGCAAACTTAAATGGCTTAGTGGCGCAAGATCGCCAGAAGCGCCCAATGAGCCCTGTGTAAAAATTACCGGCAACACATCATTGTTGTGCATATCTATCAGCCGCTTTACCGTATCTATCTGCACACCAGAAAAGCCATAACTCAACGATTTTACTTTGAGCATCAACATTAATTTCACAATAGCAGTTGGCACTTCTTCACCCAATCCACAGGCATGCGATTGTATCAGATTTACCTGCAATTCTTCTAACTGAGCCTTGTCTATTTTTACATTTTGCAGGTAACCAAATCCGGTGTTAATACCATAATACAGGCTATCACCGCTATCAATTTTTTTATCGAGATAAGCCCTGCACCTGGTAATGCTTATATGTGCATCAAATGTGATAGAAACCAATTGATTAAAGGCAAGCAGATTTTTAATCTGTTGAAAATTAGTAGGCGATTTATCTAATGGCAGATAATTATAACTCATGTAAGCAATTATGAAGGTTTAGAAAATGTAAAAAGATAAAGACAGGTGTTTAGTTTATTTAAAAAATGAATTTCACCATATATGTGCCAAATTTTTTACTGCCGGCAATAGCAATATTAAAATTGCTTACCTTTTCAAAAGTAATATAAAATATACGTTTATGGTATTATTGGCATTATCAATAGCTCCGGGTATAGCTATTTGCATTTTTATTTATGTAAAAGACAAGCACAATAAAGAACCAATATGGTTGGTTTTGATAAGTTTTATATTGGGAATGTTAAGTACAATACCTGCAGTAATCATTCAATCTGCATCGGGTATTAGCCTTGAAAGCCTTGCGGGCAAAAGTTACCAGCAGGTAGCGTTGTTTGCTTTTGGGGTAGTTGCAATAAGCGAAGAATTGAGCAAGTTTGTAATGGTAAGATATTTTGCTTATCGCCGTAAAGCCTTTGATGATCCATTTGATGGAATTGTGTATGCTGTAATGGTTAGTATGGGTTTTGCTACGCTAGAAAACATTGGCTATGTGCTGCAACATGGTTTTGCAACTGGCATAGTTAGAATGTTTATATCTGTACCTGCTCATGCTACTTTCGGAATTTTAATGGGGTACTTTTTAGGCCTTGCAAAATTTAATTCATCCAACAAAATCTTTTACCAGTTTTTGTCAATTTTCTTTCCTGTTCTTTTTCATGGTAGTTTCAATTTCTTTTTATTTTTGGGTAATAATTGGCTACACGTTTTTGGAGCGTTGGCTTCATTTATCATAGCTATTCGCTTGTCAAAAAAAGCTATCCGTAAGCACCAGGCAAAATCTTACACCATATTTAACCCGTAATTATTTGTGGGTTAATTATTCTCATACAAATCTCTTATTACAACACTTGCTACCATGCAACCAACAATGGCGGGCATGTATGAAATAGTACCAATAATTGATTTTTTGGGAAATGCTTTTTCAGTAACTATTACTTTGGAATCATCAATTTCTTCCGGTGAAAAAACAACTTTTACACCGGTAGTAATACCAATTGCATGCAGGCGTTTGCGAACATACCGGGCAAGTTTACATTTGTAGCTATCGGCAATATCAGCTATTCTAAGTTGCAGGGGATCTACCCTTCCGCCTGCCCCTAGTGAACTTACTATAGGAATGTTTCTTTCAACACAAGCCTTTATCAACCATACTTTTGGGGTAAGGGTGTCAATACAATCAACTACATAATCGTATTGCTCTTTTTCTACCAGGCCAATGGCTTTATCAGCTTCTATAAATTGAGTAATTACATTCAACTGTATAGCAGGATTAATATCTTGTAACCGCTCAGCCATCACCATTGCTTTCATCATTTTTTCTTTGCTGTGCAATGCAGCAATTTGCCGGTTGCAATTACTAAGGTCAACCACATCGCCATCCACAATGGTCATTCGTCCAATACCTGCACGGGCAATCATTTCTGCACAAATACCTCCTACCCCACCAAGGCCAACAACCAATACATTTTTGTTCATCAGTTTATTTAGCTTGTCTTCTCCAAGCAGCAGTTGTGTTCTGCTCATCCAATATGGTATCATGATTAATTGTTTTTTTGAGTCTTGAGCTTCTCGAGCTTCTCGAGCTACGAGCTACGAGCTACGAGCTGTGAGCTTCTCGAGCTTCGAGCTGTGAGCTTCGAGCTGTGAGCTGTGAGCTGTGAGCTTCGAGCTGTGAGCTGTGAGCTACGAGCTACGAGCTTCGAGCTTCGAGCTGTGAGCTACGAGCTTCGAGCTATGAGCTTCTCGAGCTGTGAGCAGTGGGCTTTGAGCTGTGAGCAGTGGGCTTTGAGCTGCGAGCTTTGGGCTGTGAGCTTTGAGCTGTGAGCTGTGGGCTGCGAGCTGTGGGCTGTGGGCTGCGAGCTGTGGGCTGTGGGCTGTGGGCTGTGGGCTGCGAGCTGTGAGCTGTGGGCTTCGAGCTCTGAGCTGCGAGCGGTGAGCTACGAGCTGTGAGCTTTGGCTTTGGGCTTCGAGCTCTGAGCTGCGAGCGGTGAGCTACGAGCTGTGAGCTTTGGCTTTGAGCCGTTGGCTTTGGGCTTTAGCTTTGGGCTGTGGATTTGGTTATCTATAAATAAACTAAACAAATTACAACATTTTAAAACTTTTCTTATTGATAAACAGGTAAAGCACAAGTATCCATTTGATTCGTACTTTGCAATAACATTTTTAAATAGCCACAAAAATCATTCTATGCAAT
>JBBQTZ010000086.1:0-16665 GCA_038234405.1 Chitinophagales bacterium | reverse complement strand
ATCTCTACCCTGGCTGATAGAATTAATACCCCTGATACGAATACGTGGTGCCTGGTTTACTAAACCGGATGAATTGGTTACTTGCAAACCTGCTGCCCTACCACCCAATTGCTGATCAATACTGCTTGTAGCAAGCGTATTAAAGGTGTTGGTATTAATTTTTGATTGAGCTGCTGTTACTGCCTTTTTCTTTTGTGTACCATACCCTGTAACAACTACTTCTGTCATACTTTTTTCTAAAGTAACTAGCGTAATATTTATTGTTTGCTGATTACCTAGTGATTTTACAGCCGCTTCATAGTTTACAAATGAATAAGTTAACACTTTTACATTTGAGGGTACATTAATACTGTACTTGCCACCTGCATCAGTTAAGGTACCTAATTTACCGTCTGCAGTAGTTACTGAAACGCCCACTAACGGCACCCCTTTTTCATCAGTTATTTTGCCATTTAGGGTCCGCTCCTGTGCCCATGCACTGAGAACAGAAAACAACAAAACAATTGTTGTGATTAATAATTTTCTCATAAATATTTAGTTTTTGATTTTAAGCAAATTAACAAATGAATTGCAATAGTTGTTAAGAAATTCCTATTTTTTTTAAAAAAATGATTTATTTCACTTTTTTATACGGCAATTTAAACAAGTGGTATAATTAATATTACCTTTTTTATGTGGATCTTAGAAATTACAAATATAAACAGCAATTATAGTATGTAGATTTTGCAAATAGCAACTGCTATTAAACTCAGGTTGTGCAGTAGTAATTTATTGCAGCTTCTTGCAAAAGCAGTTGGAACTTTACAGTTAAACCTAGATATTACAGTTGAAAACCTTCTTGCAATTTCAACTGAAAATTTTGGTTCAGGCATGTCAGCATATTTTTTGCTTAAAAATAGTTCACCTCTTCTTTTACAAAAAAATAACCTCAACCACAAAGCTGTATTTCATTTAAAAGCCTCACAATATTTTCAGGTGTAAGGGTGATTAATAAAAATCAGGTTAAAATAATGGCAAAACTTTCAAATTTAAAACAGTGGGATAGGGTATGCAAAAAATTAAGTAAATTAAAAAGGGTTGCTTTTAGGCAACCCTTTTTTAAATATTTTTTGAAAATTGTTTAATCTATATCCCAGAATATTTTAGTTGTAAACACATCTACAGTACCCTGTAATTTTACGTTTGCTGTATTGCTACCAGCCTCTGTATTTGGATAAAATAAACGCAATGGCCTTTTTGTTCCTGTTACAGTTGATGCCTGTGGCGTATTTGGCATGTTAGTTCTTCTGTATTCTGTCCAGGCTTCTAACCCGCTAAAGTTAACTAAGGCTAACCATTTTTGGGTTGCGATAGCTTGTAATTTATCAGTTGAAGCTGCCCAATCAGCATTTGCTTTACCACCAGCTAATAACGCATTGGCATTGGTTATAGCATTTGCCACACCCAAAGTACGAAAAGATTGACGAACGCCATCTTCGTAATAAGATTGTGCTGTTCCTGGCAAAGTAACTGCCGGAAAACGTTGCTTAATTTCAGCTAACGAGAGTTGAATTTCACCAGCAGTCATCAAAATAAATGGTCTTCCAAATTCGCCTTTAACAAACAAACTTGGCCCTATATAGGAGGAAGCGGGAGCGGTATAACCAGACGATACTCCAAAAGGTACACCTATATAGTTGGCAATAATTTCTGGGCTATTGCTAGTACCAGGCGTTGCGCCTCTTTCGCCACCTTTTGCATAAGCAATTCTTTTTAAACGTAAAGTGTCATCAGTATCTATTAACACATCGAACAAATATTTTGCAGGACGTGGAAAACGAGCCAAAGCTCTTGTAGCACCATTGGCATCATACGCCCATCTGTCGTACATAGGGTTTGTTTTACCAGCAGTAGCAATATAGAATGTTGTACCACCAACGCCTACTTCTTTATTAGTGATAAATCCGGAACCTTCTGTTACAATCTTATTTATTTCTGTAGTGATATATGCTTCTTTACCTGCAACACGAGCCTGGTGAACCAGTAACCTTACTTTAAGAGAATTAGCAAACTGTATCCAACTGGTAGCATTGCCTTTAAAGATAATATCAGCTCCGCTGAAAGCACTTGCGAAAGCGGTTGCTTTTACATCTACAATAGCTTCATCCAACAGTTTAATAAGGTTTTCATAGATCACTTTTTGATCATCAAATTTAGGTGCAAGTGATGCAGCTCCTTTTAATGCATCTGAGTAAGGTATATTGCCATACATATCAACCAAAGCACTAAATATATAGGCCTTCATAATTTTTGCCGGACCTTTAAAATATTTCTGGTCATTTGCATCAGCGTTATCAATTACGTATTGATAGTCCTGTAAATTATCATATAATCCATCCCAGTAATTAAAGTTACCATCTGTAAAATTATAGGAGAATGTTTCCGGACTTAAAATGTAAGAACTTGATTGTGTCCAATGGCCTGCCCAATAAGAGCCGGTTTCATTTGCATTGATGATATTGGTGGTAGTTGTATTCATTGCGTTGGTCAACACAAACGATGGTGTTGCAGATGGCAAACTGTTTGGATTGGTATTTATGTCTATCCAGCTTTTTGAACAGCCGATACCAATCACTGCCAATACTGCAATGAAGTAGATTGATTTATATTTCATAATAAATGTTTTTTTATACATGTTAAAAAGGTCTTAGAATGTAAGGTTTAAATTAAAACCGTATTGACGTGTAGGTGGGGTTTGCAACGTATTATTAATACCAATACCATTACCCGTTGTAAAACTAAACTCAGGATCTGTATAGAAGTTAGATTTATCTACAATAGTAAACAGGTTTCTACCATATAATGAAACACTGGCACCAGTAAAAATCTTCATTTTAGTAATTAAACTTGCAGGTACGTTATAAGAAAGATTTACATCTCTCATTTTAATAAACCAACCCGGTGTGGTAAAATTCTCAGAAATTCTACGGTAATGAGATACCCACAACTCATATTCAGATTCCTGCGCTTGTAGCGTAGTATTAGGTACTACTTTACCACTACCATCTAAATAAGCTGAATTAGGGAATACATGTGGTGTTCTTTCTTCTGTCCATTTTCCAGCACCTGTAAATGTCATCTGCCTGCCAAGATCACTGTAAATAACATTGCCACCGCGGTATTCAAAGTTTACTGCAAGGTTAAAATTACCATACGATAAACGGGAAGTTGCACCAACTATGTGGCGTGGTAAAGTACCGCCCCTGCCTGTTAATGACACATCTCTTAGTGGATACCCTGTAACCGGATCAACCAATCTCATACCAGAACCATCTGGTGCATATTTGTAACCGTCTGTTTTTAAAATTGGGAAACGTTGATCTTTAATTACATTGGTGTTGGCATAACTATAGCCACCTAATTGAAATTCATTTATACCGGGATATAAATCAACCGCTTTATTATCGTTGTAAGAATAACGAACACCTAGTTCCCATTTAAACTTTGATTTTTGAATAATCTGTACTCTTAAATCTGCCTCGTAACCCCAGTTTTTAGCTTCACCAACATTTATTAATAAGTTAGAGAAACCCGTTGTATTAGGCACTTTTACTGTAAGTACCTGTCCTTTTGAAGTTTGTGTGTAAGCCGATACATCTAAGCTAACCCTGCTTTTAAATAGTTGCAATTCACCCCCTACTTCGTAAGAAGTTACAAACTCAGGCTTTAGGTTTGCATCAGGCGATGTATTACCAACAGTTAAACCAACGGCATTGCCATAAGGAAAACCAGCTCCATTGGGGTAATTTAAGTCTAACCCATATAAGGGAATGTTATCATTACCATTCTTATTGTAGTTCACCCTCAATTTAGCATAATTAAGTGTATTGCCTTTTAACGTGGGGAATGCATCAGTTGCAATAAATGAAAGTGCTACACCATAGTAAGGATAAGAATAAGCACTTGTTGGCCTGGTAGATTTATAAAACCTTGAGGTAACATCATAACGGAAAGTTCCGTTAATGATTAACCAATTTTTATAACTGGTAGTAAGATCGGCATAATAACCATACTTACGTTCCATTGTATTTGATTCACCACCTGTTAATTCACCTTGCCTGTTAGAAACATTGTAAACACCAGGCACCACAACTGAGTTAGAGTTTACAGCCATTTCCTTGGTAGATCTTTGGTAAATACTATAACCGAGTGTTAATTTATTGGAGAAATTGCCAAAATCCTTATCAAAACGTAATTGAAATTCATTGTTGATTACATTCTCTGTTTTTGTATAATCGCTAACAGCACCCAAATTATCAGTACCGGCACGATCAATACCATCATAATCATTAGCATACTCCCATGGAGCCGGAACATAAGCTGAGTTTTTAGCCCAATCTGAATGAAGAAATTTGCCTGTGGTATTTTTTTGTGTACGGGAATTATTCATTACACCTAAACGATTGTAGAGTGCTAACCATTTAGATACCTTATAGTTTAAGTCGAAATTACCCTGCAAGTTAGCATCAGTATATTTTGTGCGATTATTGTCTTTATTAAAATAGGGATTATTATAATAATCGTTGTAATAACCATTAGGATTTGCAAATTTATTTGTTTGCCAGTCTCTTAAATTTGCCAACGGAATGTGTGCAGCCTGGTTGATTAAATCGTTGTAAAAATCAAAACTGGTTCTATCATAGCTTGCCTGAACATAAGAAGCAGTAAACCCTACATTTAATTTGCCATATTCTTTTGTAGAAGCTATCCTTACACTATTGCGATCACTTTTATCTAATGGAACAATTCCACTTATTCTGTTATTCTCTAAAGACATGTAAAAAGAACTAGTAGCATCTCCACCCTGGAAACTTACCTGGTTGTTAAGCGTATTACCAATATCAAAAGCTTTGCTTCTTGTATTTTTTATTGCAGCATAAGGTAAAATATTTTTACTGCCATCTTCCAACACCCTGCCAATAATTCTATCTTCTCCATTAAAAGCATCACCATATTGCTGGTTCTCAAATGGACGCCAATTATCTTTCATTCTTTCAAGATAATCTGTTTTGTAACCACCTTGACCGTAAGAATTAGCATAGTGCGAACCATTACCATATTTATCCTGAAACTTTGGGAGGAAACTGATTTGATCGAAATTGGTTGACAATGCATACGAAACTTTTAGTTTACCTTTTTCACCTTTTTTTGTAGTAATTACTATGGCACCATTAATACCGGCAGAGCCGTACAATGTAGCTGCCTGTCCACCTTTTAAAATGGTAACATTTTCAATATCATTTGGGTTGATAATAGACAGCACCGTTTGGGTGGTTTGCATACCATCCAATACAACCAATGCTTCGTTATTACCGGTTAATGAACGGTAACCACGTAAAACAACTTTAACCTGAGGGTCAACACTGTTATTAACATTGTAAACCGCTAAACCAGATACTTTGCCAGATAAAGCCTGTGCCAATTGAGGTGAACGTCCTACGTTTACATCCTCATTACTAATTTTAGCATAAGAATATCCAATGTCTCTCGATTTTTTGCGGATACCTTGTGCTGTTACAACAACCTCATCAAGATTACTATCTTTACCATTAAGGGCTACCACAATTGTAGTACTATTACCAACTTTAATACTTGCAGTAGCAAAGTTTACAGATGTAACAGAAAGTATATCCCCTGTAACAACATTAATTTTATAAGCACCATTTTGGTCTGCTGCTACAGTTTCACCGCTTTTTGTTTTAATGGTAGCCCCGGGTACCGGATTTCCTTTTGAGTCTGTTACTTTACCCGTAATAACACGGGTTTGAGCAACCACTAATCCAAATGACAGCATTGCTATCATCATCATAATCAATAGTTTTTTCATGTGTTGTTAGTTTTGATTTTTTAAAGAATTCGTCTAAAAAAATTACGTTTTATTTACTATTCACCACATAAAGGAACGATTTGATTTAACAACTGCAAATTTTTTGTTAAAATATGCTATATATTTTGCCAAAATGTTAGAATATCGAGCAAATTAACTATATATAATTTATTATTATACGCCTTATTTATTGCGATTACATTAATTATTCGAAAATTCGTTAACGAAAATTTAACCTTTTGCTAATTTTTTAATAATGAACGAAATTTTTGATTTGCATAATATTTTTAAGAAAAATGAGTTTACCAATTATAAAAACTTGTTATTTGGGGAAGTATTACTAAAAAAAGAGTCGATTCTTAGTCTGGAAAATCACAATAATCACGAAACAAGTATTTAGCAGTTGCTTGGTACTAAGTTGCCCTTGCAGAATAAAAAAACAACGGAAACGGCAGATATCTATCCAGGTGCAGTAATTTTACACCTGCGGACATTATAAAAAGAAAGAGGGTTTAAGGACAAAATAGTGCCTATTTATTTTTTAGAATTGAGTTTTGTATTATAGTTGATATTCAACTTTATATTATTAAGCCAAACGGAAGTGGGCTCTGCTCGAGAGCAACCTGCCAGGGATAGATTGACGTTGTTGAAATAAATAATGAAGTGGCTGTTGATTTATCAGTAGCTATTTTATTTTGATAACATTATGCCTTAAAAAACTCATTAATAAACTTCTTTTTTCTTTCGACAGATAAGCCGTTATGATTTCGTAATTCATTTTTAAAATCAGTAAAGTGTCCGCCAATAGCATTAGTCGTATTGGGTATATTTAGTGCTCTATTCATATCCCAAGTAAATAGCCAAGGCATATTAGTTTTTAGACTTCTGTAAGCACTACGCAACTTTTTTTAAACATATTTTTTCTTTCCTTTTTCATCTATTCTTGGCTCACTCAAAAAGTGTTTCAACAGATTATACCAAACCTGTAATCGGGCTTCAAATATCTCTTTGCATGTTTTTGTTAATAGCGATGAAACTTTCCATAACTCCAGGCTGGCTTGCATTTTTGGGTTCATTGTTAAATAACGTCTTATAATGGCAATCTGGTAAAAGTTGCACATTTGAATAAGCATGTCTGCTCCAAATTGTTGAAATAAACCTTTACGGCCATCGCACATAATAGTTGATATTTTTATGCCTCTTCCCGCTATTTCTTCGGTGCCTAGCAAATATAATTTGGTAGTTTCTTGCCTTACATATTGCTTGAAAAATATTTGCCCGTTAATGCTTTTTTTAAAAACCATTACGCCAAATGTTCTTCCAAAATAAGTTGTATCCACTAGCATATTAGCAACGCTTGAAAAGGTGATTTCTGTAACCAATTCTACTGCAACTAATTTTCGCTGAATAGTTTTAACTGAACATCCATATTTTTGGGAAAGTTGTAAATAAGTTTGCTTTCCTTTTGTATATTTTTTCCATAGAACTTTACCATTTAATGCTACTCTGTCTGTAAATGTTTTGCCACATACCGCACATTTATATCGCTGTAACCCCTTTAAAAACCCTTTTTTAGTAGTTATTTTACTCTTGCAGTAAAAGCAGTTTTTTCCCATTTTATAAAATTTGAGCAAAGCTATAACCAGCAAGAGATACAGCAATTTTTAGGTACTATTTTGTCCATTAACCCACTATAGTTAATGATATAAGCCTTTTACAGTTTCGAGTTATTCAATAATCTCCACCAACCCCAGGTTTAATAATTACTATGAAGAACCTAGTGTATGCAAAACTTTTAAGAGTAAATAAACAAGCTACTCAATAAACTACAAAAAGCCACCTTTAAAAGGCGGCTCTTTGTAGTTATAAAATTATGGTGTAATCAAATAATTTTTTAAGTCATTGAAGTCTATTCTTTTTACAGATTAGGTTGTAGTTTGTTAAGGTACCTGCAACAAATTTATTTTGCTGCTGTCTAATCTTCAATGCGACAGTTCAATTAATACTAACATAAAATCCGTAGCGGGCTTAATAGCCTGTGTTTTGTATCAGTTTCTTGTTTACGTCCATTTCTCTTTGCGGTATTGGCAAAATTAACTTAGGAGAATTCCAGGCGGTGCCAGATTGATTACCACGGGTACGTTTGATATCCGGCAACCTGTTTCCTTCAAAGGCCGTTTCCAGGTAACGTTCTTTTAAAATGGCATCAAGATCAACAGTAGTTAGGTCTGCTAATTCAGCCCTTCTCCGAATTACATTCACATCAGCCAGCGGTGTTGCTCCAACTACAGAACTAAGCCGAAAATTAGCCTCAGCCCGGGTAAGGTACATTTCTGCAAGGCGTGCAATAGCAACATTACCAAACCTGTCGAGGTGTTTTCTTGTGTAAAAATTACCGCCAACAGTTGCAAAATAGGCTTTTCGTACATCGCCTGTTTCATACTTTGCAATATGAGCTGGTAAAATTTTACAATCGCCACGGCCTGCGGTACCTGCACCCGCATTAATACCAAAATACGTATTTAATCCATTAACACCATCCTGGTTAGTTACTTTCATAGAGAAAATATACTCAGACGGGCTATTGCCGGCATTATTAAGAAAAGTGAACCATAAACTACCAAAGGTTGTTGCTAAACTGTTTCTGCCAGAAGCAATAACACTGTTTGCCGCAGCTAATGCTCCAGGATAATCACCTTTCATTAATGCTACCCTTGAAAGTATTGATAAAGCTGCATTTTTGTTAGCAAAGATAGTATTAGCAGCAGGCAACAGCGTTTCGGCTTTGGTCAAATCTGCTATTACGAGTGCATATACTTCGGCAACAGTGTTTCGTGCACGGTAATCTGCATCGGTTATGCCGGTCGTTGGGCTCAAAACCAACGGTACACCAGGGTTTGTTTCATTAGTGCCATCACCCCATGTTTTTGCAAAAAGCCTGACAAGTTCAAAATAAAGGGCGCCACGGATAAACAATGCCTCCCCTTCTACCCTGCTTTTTGCAGCCGGGGAAGACGTTATTTTATCCAAAGCAGATAAAACATTGTTGCAGCGGTTAATTGTATTATAACACTGGTTCCAGATACCTAAACCAAAAGTGTTATCCACTGTAGTTTCAAGTTTGTAAACGTCTGCAAGGCCTACAAATGTTCCGGTAAACCTTATATCACCGGTGTTACCAATCAGTTCATTCAAGAGCTTAATCTCCCCACCGTAAGCTGCTGTACTTTGAAAGCCGTCATAAGCGCCCACTAAAGTAACTAAAACATCGCCTTCGGTGAGCAATGCCTGATCTTGTGAGATACTTTGAAAAGGTTTAATATCTAATTTTTTATTGCATCCGGTAGCAAGGAAAGCAATTATTGTAGTTAATATAAAGTATTTTTTCATTTGTTTTATTTTTTATTCTCAAATTGGTTAACAAGGCCTGGTATCAGTGCAATTTACCTATAAGCCAATAATTAATTTATTAGGCCCCTTAAAAGCCGATATTGACACCAAACAATATAGTTTTAGGCTGCGGTGGCGTATAAAAATCGTTACCTTTCGCTATGTTAGAGTCAAATGAATCTGAATTAACTTCAGGATCCCAATAAGGATAATTAGTAAATGTAAAAAGATTTAAGGCAGATGCATAAACTCTTAAACGGTCAATCTTGAATTTTGATAGCAACTTGCGTGGCACTGTATATCCTAAAGAAACAGTTCTAACACGAACATAAGAACCATCTACTATATAGCGGCTGCTTATTTGGGCACCATTGTTAGAAAGCCACCTCGCCTGTGGAATTCTCGTGTTCTGGCCAGGTGTGGTCCATGCCTCCATCTGATCTACTGTCTGGTTATCTTCAAATCTAAAATTTGCCGATGAGAACCTACCCATACCATAAATATTAACCTGATTGCCAGATACTCCATTAATAGCAACAGACATATCGAGCCCCCCGTAAG
Source organism: Chitinophagales bacterium (assembly GCA_038234405.1). Lineage (GTDB taxonomy): Bacteria > Bacteroidota > Bacteroidia > Chitinophagales > Chitinophagaceae > Ferruginibacter. The sequence continues at coordinate 6,848 of JBBQTZ010000086.1, read as the reverse complement.
AAAAGTTGTTAGTGATGCCATAGATATAATCTGGATTGGGATCTCCTACTACCTGACGCTGTGCCTGACTAAAACCTGAAGCATTTACAGTAGTTTTATCTAGTTGCCCCCCTGTACCAGTTGTGTTTTTATAAAACAATGCATCTCCGTTATTTGGATCTACACCCGCATATTCAACTGCGAAAAAAACACCAATTGGCTGTCCTTCTACTACCCTGTTCATACTGCTTACTCCACCGTCAATTATCTGGCCTTGTATGTCAATCACTTTACCTTTATTGTTGGCAATATTAAAACTAGTGTTCCATTTAAATTTACCAATAAGGTTTTGGGTATTTAATACAAGTTCAAAACCTTTGTTTTCTAACTTACCCACATTTTTTGTTTGTGTGGTAAAACCAGCGGTAGAGGGGATATTTACATTTAATAACAAACCAGAAGTTTTCTTCTCGTAATAATCAATTTCACCGGTAATCCTGTTATTCAAAATGCCAAAATCTAAACCAAAATCAATTTGAGTTGTCGTTTCCCACCTTAAATTAGGATTGCCAATTTGAGAGGGACGCTGCCCTGCATTGCCTGCGTAGCCTGCATCTCCTGTAAATAATCCCAATTGTGGAAAATTCCCGATTTCTGCGTTACCAACCAGTCCGTAACTAGCCCGCAGTTTAAGGAAACTTATGGCCTTTACAGATTGGATAAATTTTTCTTCGGATAGAATCCACCCAAGGGAACCAGAGGGAAATATACCATAACGCTCATTTGCTCCAAAACGAGAAGAACCGTCGCGGCGTACACTTACTGTAGCAAGGTACTTTTGATTAAACTTGTAATTGGCCCGGAAGAAAACAGATGCAAAGCTAAAATCCTGTTGAGAGGAACTTCCTCCAGACTTTGTTGCAGCACTTGCAATCTTCTTGTAAGAGTCTGAAGGGAAATCAAGCCCTTCTGTATAGTTGTACTTGGATGAGCTTTGCTGATACTGCAAACCTGCTGTAGCGTCAATTGTACTTTTACCAAAAGATTTGGTGTAGTTGAAATAATTGTTTGTGTTGTAGTTTAAAATAAAAGCAGCCCTGTTTTCTCCAACTCCTCTTATAGCACGGGTTTGGTTCCGCACTGTTTGGCTTTGAAAGTATCCTTCTTCATTCTAACTCAGGATATCTACACCAAACTCAGTTTGAAAAGTAAGACCAGGTATAATTTTCGCTGTAGCATAAACATTACTAAGATTTCTGAATACTTCCTGTGTGTATTTTGCGTAGTCTACACTAAGTCTTGGATTATAGTATAGTCCTACATTCAAATCTCCGGGCGGTGCACCTGTAGGTAAACCCGTGTTTGGATCTGTAAATGGAGTAACAGGCATAAATGCAACCGCCTGCAGCGGGTTAGAAAATGCATTATCATCTGGTAAACGGCGGTTTACTGTACGGGCTGTACTCATAGTAAAACCTAAGTTTAACCAGTCATTAGCTTTATGATCAAGGTTTAGTCGGCCTGTAATTCTATCAAGGTTATTACCCACAAGTATACCGGATTGTTTAAGGTACTGCATTGATCCAAAGAATTTTGTTTTCTCGTTTCCACCACTAAATTGAATATCCCCCTGCTTGTAAAGCCCTTTTTGAAAGGCCTGATCTTGCCAGTCGTAGCTTTTCTTTGGATCGGTTCCCCACTGATCGAAACTATGGTAGTTCATCCAATCTTTTGCAAAAGTAGTTTCGCTTGATGGATCATTTGGATCTGTACCATTCCTATTGTCGTAATAAGTAGTTGCCCTGGTAAATAATTCGGCATACTGCTCGGCATTTAAAAATTGAACCCGTCTTGTTGCTTGGGATGTACCGGTTTGATAATTTGCACTTATTGATGTTTTACCTACACGACCACGTTTAGTAGTAATTAAAACAACTCCATTGGCAGCCCTTGCTCCGTAAATAGCCCCTGCTGACGCATCTTTTAGTACGTCAATAGATTCAATGTCATTTGGATTAATATCAGTTAGCGGATTGGTTTCACCGCCATAGCTGCTTTGATCGCTGGTAGTTAATGGAACGCCGTCTACAACATATAGTGGCTGGCTGCTAGCACTGATAGAAGAATTTCCTCTGATTCTTACCGTTACAGCCTGCCCAAGTTTACCAGACTGGCTGTTTACAAATACACCTGCCGCTTTACCTTGCAAAGCTGCGTCTAAACTTGCCACCGGCATATTCTCAATATCTTTACCACTTACACGAGCTATATTTCCAGTTAAATCCTTCTTGATTTTTGTACCAAAACCAGTAACAATTACTTCTTGTAACTGATCAACGCCTATAAACAAAGATACCAACATCCTTCCGGCGCTAATTTTAGCTTCCATGCTCTTATAGCCTACCATAGTAAAAACTAAGGCAGTTGATTGTGTACTCGCACTTAAAGAAAAGGTACCATCCATACCTGTTACTGCGAAAGTTTTTTCATTTTTTACCTGTACAGTAACACCCGGTAGTGCAGCGCCATCTTTTCCATCTATTACTTTCCCCATAACCACTTTTTCTTGCGCTGGCAATATATTGAAGGATAAAAGAAAAAGGGTTAAACAAAAATTAATTTTTCTAATGTAAAGTTATTTTGGTTAAAAAAAACAAAAATAAGGATTTAACATTCTTTTAGCAAAATTTATAGTGCAGGTTAAACTAGAGCGCTGCAAATTGATAGCATATATAATTTTGCCACGTGGTTTTTAGGTACATTAGATATCTATGAGTGAAAGAGAATGAAAATTAATTCAGATTAACAAGCATAATAATAGCTTCCTGATTTTGTTGTTAAAATTTAAATAGGTTTTTCAACTGCTATTCTGTTAAGTATTTCAAAACATTTTTTACTTCAAAATAAATTTCTATTCCATCTGCCAAAAAATATTAGATTTCTTTAAACGTATTGCACTTTTTAAATCATATTACATATTTAATTGAAAAAGCCAGGTTTAACTAAATAATATTTTTATGTTACCTCAGTGTTACCAAATTATTACCATTTTTAAGAAAATCCCTTTTTTGTACTTTAAAATATACTTTGCGGCAAATTATATAAAAATGGCAGGCCTCAATTCAATTCTTAGTATTTTTTTACCAAAAGACAGGGTGTTTTTTCAACTTTTTGAAAACGTAGCTGAAGAGTTGGTAAAAATGGGCGAAAAACTTAAAGAGGTAGTAAATGAGCCTGATTTTGATAAAAGAGCTCAGTATATTCAGGAAATTGAAGATATGGAGCATGTGAATGATGATTATACACATAATATATTTACAGAATTAGGTAAAAATTTTATTACACCCTTTGATAGAGAAGATATCCATTACCTGGCTAGTGCCTTAGATGACATTGCTGATTACATATATGCTTCTGCAAAAAAGATTAATTTTTATCGTGTTAATCCCAATGATATTGGCATAAGAAAAATGGCAGATCTTATAGCAGTAGCTTGTGTGCATGTACACAAAGCAGTTACAGAGTTGCGCAACATGAAAAACATGCGTCAAATTACAGATGCATTAGTGGCAATAAACAGTATAGAAAACCAGGCAGATGATATATTTGATATGAGTATTGAAAGACTTTTTGCTACTGAACCAGATGCAAAGGAAGTGATTAAGAAAAGGGAAATTTACCAGGTAATGGAGATTGTAACAGACAAATGTGAAGATGCGGCCAACGTAATTGAAAGTATTATTGTGAAATACGCTTAAAAATTTGCACCCATGCAAATTTGCAAATATGCAAATTAGACTTTATGACCCTGCTTATCGTTATCATTGTTTTAGCTTTAATTTTTGATTACATTAATGGATTCCATGATGCAGCAAACTCCATTGCTACCATTGTATCTACTAAGGTATTAACTCCCTTTCAAGCCGTTGTTTGGGCTGCTTTTTTTAATTTTGTAGCATATTTTATTTTTAAAGATCATGCTGTAGCCAATACAATAGGCAAAACGGTGCATGGCGAATTTATTACCTTGCCGGTAATACTTTCCGGCCTTATAGCAGCTATTTTTTGGAATTTGCTCACCTGGTGGTATGGTATTCCTTCTTCATCCTCCCATACACTTATTGGAGGCTTTGCAGGTGCAGCTATTTGCCATGCGTTTATTACCAAAGGCCCAACTGCCCTTGGCAGCATTGTAGAAGTAAAAAAAATTACCGAAATAATATTATTTATTTTTCTTGCACCGCTCATTGGAATGGTTATTTCCATTTTTATTACAGTAATTACTATTATGCGAAATACCTGGGCAAAGGTTGGTATTATAGTTTTGGTTGGTGTATGTACCTGGTTTTTATTTGCACATTTTGAGCAAACAAAACTGGACGAAAATTTAGCCAAGTATTACAAAATAGATAATCTTAAAAAAGAAGCTACTTTAGATAATAGCAAGCAAATTGCCTATACCCAGGCTGTTGCCAAAGTTGAAGCTGCAAGGCCTTTACTAAGCCAGTATAAAACTTTGGGTGCCACCAAACTTGCAGAGGAGATAAAAACCAAATCTGATGCAGGTGTTGATATTGCTGCGTTATCAAATGCACTTGCTAAAGCAGACAATACAATAATTATTAATGGCATTCTGGTAATGATGCTAATTTTTATAATAGCCTACATTTATTCTGAGAAGATTAAATCACCCAATGCCTATCGTACCGCAAAATTGTTTAAAAAACTACAATTATTATCTTCCGGTGCATTTAGTATTGGCCACGGTGGCAATGATGCTCAAAAAGTAATGGGTATAATTGGGGCTGCGTTTGTTGCCTATAATACTACTAAATATCCTGACGTAAGTGCTGCATTAAAAGAACTTACCTGGGTGCCTTTGGCATGTTATACAGCTATTGGTTTAGGCACTATGAGTGGTGGCTGGAAAATTGTAAAAACAATGGGCACAAAAATTACCAAAGTAACCCCGCTGGAAGGTGTGGCTGCAGAAACTTCTGGCGCACTTACACTTTTTATGACAGAACAAATGGGCATACCCGTTAGTACTACACATACCATTACGGGTTCTATAATTGGTGTAGGCGCCACTAAAAGGCTGAGTGCAGTACGTTGGGGTGTTACAGTAAGCCTTTTATGGGCGTGGATTTTAACAATACCTGTAAGTGCTACACTTGCTGCTATTGTTTACGCTATTGCCTCACTGTTTGTAAAATAATTTTAATATAAATATCGTTTTAAAAAGTCACTTCATAGTTTGAGTGATTTTTTTTTATTATAACCCAGGTATTTGCAGTCATTACAATGTTGTAACTGATAAAAACATTTACAATAACAGTATGCATTTGATAGTGGTTACAAAAACTAACAACAATTTGCAGGGTTCATTTCAAATTGTTGCCCCTGGTTTCGTTCTGTGAAGACAATGACCGAGGCAAGGCCGTGGTCGGTTTACTCACCGACCACTTGTTACTGCGTTAATTTGAAATACACCCTATTTGAAGTAAACACTTTTTTTGACAGATTTATGCAGTAAGTTCTCAGCCGTGGTCGGTTTACTCACCGACCACTTGTTACTGCGTTAATTTGAAATGCACCCTATTTGAAGTACATACTTTTTTTGACGTATTTATGCAGTAAGTTCTCAGCCGTGGTCGGTGTACTTACCGACCACTTGTTACTGCGTTAATTTGAAATGCACCCTATTTGAAGTACACACTTATTTTGACGTATTTATGCAGTAAGTTTGTTAAGTTTTTAGCATTAATAATGCAAAATTTTCTTTCAACACTATATAAAACTTTACCTAACCTTCAACCAATACAATCATGAGTAAAATACTGGTAACTGGCGGCTGCGGCTATATTGGCATACACACCATAGTAGACTTAATTCAAAATGGATACGATGTAATATCTGTTGATAATAACAGCAGAAGCGATAGTAACATGCTTAAAAATGCGGAAAAGATCGTAGGCCAAAAAATAAAAAGCTACCAGGTTGATCTCTGCAATTATGACGAAACCAATGCAATTTTTGAAGAGAATGATGACATTAGTGGCATTATTCATTTTGCTGCTTACAAGGCAGTGGGCGAATCTGTAGACAATCCATTAATGTATTTTGAAAACAACCTTACATCTCTCATAAACATACTTAAATGTGCCGAAGAGTTTAATGTACCGAATTTTGTTTTTTCATCTTCCTGCACTGTATATGGCAATCCGGATGCTATACCCGTAACAGAAGCAACTCCACAAAAGCCAGCAGAATCGCCTTATGGTGCTACCAAACAAATGGGCGAAGTAATAGTTACCGATGCTTGCAAAGGCACCGAAATGCAAAGTATTTTATTACGATATTTTAATCCTGTTGGTGCTCATCCTTCAATTTTATTGGGCGAAACACCTGTAGGCAAACCGGCAAACTTAGTACCTGCCATTACACAAACTGCTATTGGCAAGTTGCCAGATATGATTGTGTATGGTACCGATTATGCAACCAAAGATGGCAGTTGTGTAAGAGATTATATTCATGTAAGCGATATTGCCCATGCACACACATTGGCCCTCAATTTTTTATTACAAAAAAAGAATAGCAAAAAAGTAGAGATATTTAACCTTGGTACAGGCGATGGCTATACTGTACTTGAAGTAATTAATGCATTTGAAAAAGTGAGTGGCGTAAAACTAAACTATAAACTTGGGCCCCGCCGTGGAGGCGATGTAGTAGCTATTTATGCCAACAACAGTAAAGCAAAAAATGAGCTAGGCTGGATACCTCAATACAACCTTGATACCATGATGGATACGGCATGGCAATGGGAACTAAAATTAAAGAGTGAACAAGTAGCGGAAAGTTAGCTGCCA
>JBBQTZ010000085.1:0-16724 GCA_038234405.1 Chitinophagales bacterium | reverse complement strand
GCAGTAAGAATTAAAATGAAGATGAACAAGCATTTTTTCATGATAACAGCAATTCTGATTGATGGCTAAATTAGTCTAAGATATTTGCCAATCTGTGCTGTACTATGCCGAGATGGAACAATTAATTACAGATTGCCGGATTGCCAATAGCAGCAGTCTTCAATACGTTAAAACAAGGGTGTGCATTAGAAGCGATTTGTTTGTCTGATTCTTCCTTGTTAGAAGATCTTGTCTTTTGTAAATCGCATTATTTAAAACATCATGAAAATAAAAAAGCTGCAATGGGAAGATAATTTTGATAGTTAAAAACATCAATGTAGTCGCATAAATAATAATCGGAGTTCGAGTTAAAAAGCGTAAAGGCTTTAAACAAAAAAAGGCTCTCAGTTGAGAACCTTTTTGTTGTAATTACTAAAACGACTGCTTGCTTAAAATATTTTGATATCAAATTTCTTTTAAAAACCTGGTGTAGGAGTGATATTTACATTTCGATCTGTTTCACTAAACGGAATTGGGAAATTTAGATTTTTGGTTTCAAACCTCATCTCTGCAGAGTTAATAGCACTAAAAAAAGCATTATTTAATGTTAATTTACCTCCAATTGCCCATCTACGAATATCAAACCAACGCTGACCTTCCGCAGCCAATTCCATTAAACGTTCGTCCATAATCCATTGCATGATGGTAGTTCTATTAGTTTCAGCAGCATTTAAAGCTAATGGTACTGTGCCACCGGTAACCATTTTACGAGCTCTTTCCCTTACTTGATTGATTAAGTCTATTGCTGTACTTGTAGATCCACCTGAATTTAAAACTGCCTCAGCCTTTAATAAAATAACATCTGCATATCTTAAAATACGAGGATTGTTTACAGAAGCGTTATGTGCGTCATTTCTATTGGCAGAAATATACTTTTTAACTGAAGGTGTACCCCAATTAGCGTAATTTCCAAAAGTGAGTTCCTTTCTAGGGTCGTTTGCCGCAAAAATATTTTTTAATTTATCGCTAGGTAACCACCAACCACCACCCATCCAAGAGTTATTGCCACCTGCATTAGGCAAATCCCACCAACCAAAAGATCCCCAATAAGCACTACTCACTCCAATATCAGCAGCATCATTAGCTAACCACACATTGGTTTGACCCGGACCTTTTAACGGAGCACCTGCCTGAAATTCAAAAAGAGATTCAGGATTATTTTCTTTTTCGTAATTAAAATTATCTGCAAAATTTGGCACTAAAATTCTTCCGCTTATTTTATCAATTGCGGTGATAGCAGCCGTATAATCAGCAGCGGTATTAGAAACCGTTGCACGAAAAACCAAACACTTTCCTAATAATCCATAAGCCGCATTGGCGGTTACTCTACCGGTGTTTGCGTCATCCCATGATGCAGGCAATAAAGGTGCCGCCAGGGTTAAATCACGGATTGCCTGATCAAGTAATTGAGTACCAGTTGAACTTGAGGGGTTAAGTTGGTCTAATGATTTGTTAGTAAGTGTATCTAATGGGGCATACATACCAAATACATTCCACAACATATAATGGCCATATGCTCTTAAAAAAAGCATTTCACCTTCATTATGCTTTTGCAGATTTGGAGTATTAAAAACACCAGGTTTTGCATTTCTAATATTAAATAAAACTTTATTAGCTCTATTCAACATCACATAGCTACTTCTAAAAAAATTAGAAACATCGCCATTACCAGGATTCATGTTTTGAAAATTATCGAAAGGCGAATTATCAGCCATAGCAATATCATCACCTGGTAATGTCCAAATTTTAGTTTGTGATGTGTTAATGGCACCTCCAATGGAAGCGCTCGAGAAATAATCTGTTAAAGTAGCATATACTCCAACAATAGCCATTCTGTATTCCGCTTCACTCGTAAAGAAAGATCCTTCGGTGATTTGAGGCGATGTTATGTCCAAATTCTTTTTATTACATGCTTCAAATATAAAAGCAATTAAAAAGAAGAATACAATTTTAATTAAAGTTGTTTTTTTCATGTTATAATATTTTAGTTTTTAATTAGAAAGATACTTTTGCTCCTACTAAAAATTGACGAGTAGAAGGGTAATTATCATTTTCAGGGTCTAAGCCAGTATATTTTGTTATTGTAAATAAATTTATTCCTGTTACGAATAACCGTAAATTTTGAAAAACATTTGTTTTTTCAAGTATTTTTTTAGGAAATGTATAACCTACAGTTACGTTTTGCAATCTAAAGAAACTAGCACTTTCAACAAACCGATCAGAAAAACGATTATTAGAATTTCTATCCTGGTAAACTGCACGTGGCATTGTGGTTGATTTATTGGTTGGTGTCCATGCATTTAAAACTGAAGTCCATTGATTTCTACCAAAACCTGACATTTGTTCTCCGGCAGCTCTTGTACCGTTAAATTTCTGAACATCTCCAACACCTTGAAAGAAAACAGAAATATCAAATCCTTTATAATCAGCTCCCATGGAAAATCCATAAAAAAATCCGGGTATGGTTTTACCGATATCAGTTTGATCAAAACCATTAATTATACTATCAGTAACACCATTTTGTTCTGTGCTACCTGTTTTTGTTGCACCATATAAATCTTGAAAATACATATCACCTGGTTTTGGATCTCCATTTCCTATACGATCTGTATTTTTCAACTTCCATGCATCAATTTCAGCCTGGCTTTGAAAAATACCACCTACTTTATAACCAAACAAATAACCAATTGGTTTTCCTATTGCAATGCCACCACCCCTGTTTGATAAATTATCTAACAACGCAGTTACTTCATTGTGAACAGTTGTAAGGTTGGAACTAAAAGATAAACCAACTTCGCCAATTTTCTTGTTGTATCCTAGTTGCAATTCAATACCTCTGTTTAAAACACTTGCAATATTTACGTCATATCCAGATTGAATACCAGAACTTGGCGGTAAAGCTACAGATTGAATAATCCCTTTGGTTGTTTTATGGTAATAATCAAAAGTTACGGAGAAATCGTTAAATAAAACGGCATCAAAACCAATGTTTGCTGAGTATAATTTTTCCCAGGTAAGATCTGTATTGGCAGCATTAGGAAAACTAATACCTAAATTATTGTTTTGAGAACCGGATCCCAAATTATAATTTGGTGGATTAGTTCCAGCAGCAGAAATATATTTCCAACCAGCAGTAGTTTGTTCATTTCCTAATACACCGTATCCACCTCTAATTTTAAGGTCGTTCACAAAACTAAATTTATCCATAAAGCGCTCTTTAGAAACTCTCCAACCTACAGCACCAGAAGGAAATGTACCAAATTGTTTGCCAGGGGCAAAACGAGATGATCCGTCTCTTCTAACTACCCCTTCAATATAATATTTGTTGTCGAAGTTGTAAGATACACGAGCCAAATAACCTATCAATGAATATTTGCCTCTTAACCCATAAGTACCAGCCGAGTTTAAATCAGCATTAAAATATCTTAAATCCGGGTTACTGGTTAATACCGTACCACTTGCTCTTTTAACTGTCCATGTGTAATCCTGTTGAGATGCATCCAATGTTACAGAAAGATTACTTTTCCCAAAACTTTTTGTATAATCAACATTAACAGCTTTAATTGTATTAACTGTTGTAGATGAATTGTTACTAACTGCACTCGGTCTTGTACCTGCAACTGGTCGTGCTGCTAATTGGAAAGGATTTCCTGGAGTTTCTCCATATTGCCAATTATCAAAATCTGTATATTCTTTAGACTCTATATTAAAAATTTGCCCACTATAAGAACCCTTAATTCTTAACCCTTCAACTGGTTGAATTTGTACGAATACATTGCCAATAGCACTCTGGTTATTAGTAGTATTAGAAGATGTTGCGAGCCTTCCTAAGTAATTTGCCACAGGATAAAATTGCCTGCCATACTTAGTTTCAAAAGGAAAAGAGCCTGGAGTTATAGGACCTGTTTGATTGTATAAGGATGCAAACCCATAAGGATTGGTATTGTCGAAAATAGGTTGCCATGGCGCAGCTTTATAAATAGACAGATCATTTGTTCCAGAGCCACCAACTTGGTTATTACTAGTTTGAATAAGTCTAATGTTCATGCCAGTTTCAATGTATTTTCCAACTTTGGATGTGATATTACTTGAAACACTGTACCGCTCTGAGCTTATGCCTTTAAATGGAGCATCATTTTTAGAATATCCGGCAGAAAAATTGTACAGTGTGTTTTCTGTACCACCGCTTCCTCTTACATTGTAATTTGTAATAGCAGCATTTTTATTAATAATAGCATCCTGCCAATCGTATGTTGGGCTATTGCCAAGATATTGAGGGCTTGTTGGATCCATAACGTTTCCAAAATCAGCAGCAGCACCAATGGGAACAGGAACGTTGTTTAATAATTGCGGGCTATTATTGTAAGCATCCGTATAAAACCTGGTGTACTGTTGAGTATTCAAAAAACTGTACGTTTTTGGTATAATTTGAGTACCATGGTTAAAATCAAAATCTACCCTTAATTTTCCACCACGTTTACCAGTTTTAGTAGTAATTAAAACCACCCCATTTGCAGCCCTTACACCATAAACAGCAGCGGCAGAGGCATCTTTTAAAACTGAAATAGACTCAATATCATTTGGATTAATGATCGTGTAAATATTAATAGGTGTTCTTAGTGTAGGGTCGTTGGTACCATCAACGGTAACACCAGCACCACCTTCAGCTAAAGGAATACCATCAATAACATACAAAGGATCTGCACTATTCATAGTACTTACACCACGAATACGAACCGTAGGCCTTGCGCTTGGGTCGCCACCAGCAGATGCGACACGTACACCAGCCATTTGACCTTGCATGGCTAACTCGGGGGAAAGTGCTGTACTACGTTCTATATCTTTAGAGCCAATTACAGAAATAGCTCCTACAAGATCCCTCTTTTTTCTTGAACCATACCCCACCACTACTATTTCATCCATGCTCTTTGGCTTAGAGCTCAATGAAACATTTAAAACACCGGAAGCTGTTACATTTTCTTCATCTGGCGTATTACCTAAATAAGTAAATACCAATTTGCCTCCTGTGGGTGCTGTAATGGTATAAACACCAGCATTGTTTGTTACTACTCCATTTTTGGAGCCCTTTACCACAACGCTTACGTTTACTAAAGGAGCCTTAGTATCCACATCAATAACTTTACCAGTTACAGTAATGTTGCCTTGCGCAAAAATACTATGTGAAAAAAGGGTTACCACAAAAAGCAACGAAAAGAATTTAAAAACCAAGGGGCAATCTCTTAGACTGAGTTTTTTAATCATAAACAATCGTTTTAGTTATTTTTTTAAAATGCAGTTAATAAATAATTAACACTATAATTATGCTAATATTTTGTAAACATAATAGATACCATTTCACTAACTGTACTGTACAATGCTGTTTTTGTAAAAAAAATAAAGATTTATATAAAAAAAAATAAAAAGATGAAATTTGGCACAAAAAAGATAGCCTTTATAATTACAGCAGCTATATAGTTGGAAGTGAATAATGATCTCCATTATCAAAAAACACTTTCTTGTTTTTAGTACTTTTTAAAAGACAATAAAGTGTTCGCCTCTAAATAATCCGTCGGTAGTTTTGAGTTTTGTTTTTGTTCAATTATTCATTTAAATATGCTTTTTCATTTATTTTTTAAATTATGAGCCAGTGTTTTTAATTTCAAAAAGAGTATTTCCCTAACTGTTCTTTATCTTCATGCAATAAAACTAACCTACATAAATAAATTTGCAAGAAGGTATAACAATTCTATTCCTTTTGTGAAATTGTTAAATCGACCTATAAATGCAATTTCTAAAAATTGACACTACAAAAAAAACGCCTAAATACCTGCAGGTTTTTAATGCAATTACCAATGCCATCCGGCAGGGGCATCTTAAAAAAGGTGATCCTGTTTATTCCATCAATGAGTTGAGTGATGAGTTTATTTTATCGAGAGATACTGTACAAAAAGCTTACAATTTACTAAGGCAAAAAGGAGTAATTACTTCAATAAAAGGAAAAGGTTTTTATATTAACAGAACCGATGTTACAACACAGTACAGGGTATTATTGCTTTTTAACAAAATCAGCAACTATAAAAAGCAAATTTACAATGCCTTTGTAGAAACGATGGGAGATAAGGCTATAGTTGATTTAAAAATCCATCACTTTAGTGCAAAAATATTAGAAATGTTACTAGTTGAAAACAGGGATGAATACGACTATTTTGTATTGATGCCTCACTTTTATGAAGATGCAGGTGATATTTATACTATTATAAAAAAAGTACCAAGCGATCAATTGATTATTTTAGATAAAGACATACCGCATACTTATTCAAAATATGCAGGGGTATTTCAGGATTTTAAAAATGATATACACAACGCACTCGAAATAGCAATTCATTTAATTAAAAAATATGATAAGCTATTGTTGGTTTTTCCTAAAACTATACCTTATCCAAAAGAAATTATTACGGGGTTTAGAAGTTTTTGTACCAATAACAATGTTGCTTATGAAATAATTGATGAAATTAATGCTGATACACCAATTATTAAAAATACGGCCTACATCGTAATTGAAGAAAACGACTTAGTTACCCTTATAAAATCGTGCCGCACGAATAAATTAAAAGTGGGCAAAGATGTTGGTATTGTATCTTATAATGAAACTCCCTTAAAAGAAATATTGCTGGATGGTATAACAGTTATATCTACTGATTTTTACAAAATGGGTGAAACTGCTGCTAAATTGATTTTAGAAAACAGGAAAGAAAAAATAAAAAACCCTTTTATATTGATAGAACGAAAATCTCTTTAATTAATTAGGTATGCTGTTTTAGTAAGTTGAACCCCGATTTTGAATTTGAAAACCTCATTATTGTTTCAAATGAAAAATGTGGGTTGAAAAAAATTTTGCAATACTGCTGTACTATAAGTAGTTTAGGCTAATAAAATTGACCTATTTACAAAAGCTAAGATGATTGTTTTTTTACCAGGGTTATTTTAAGATTCCTTATACAAAAAACGCTGAAAAAGATCTCTTTCAGCGTTTTTTGCAGGCGATATATAACTGTTGAATATTGGGATTATTATAGCTATTGCTTCGCTACCTGATTTATTTACAATGTTTTATCTAACAAAAGCAGCAGCCACTCCCCCATCAACATTCAATACATTTCCCGTACTTTTTAATAGCAATCCGCCAACAAATGCAAAAACAGCATTTGCTATATCCGAAGGTAATATTGTTTCATTTAGTAAAGTTCGTTTAGCATAGTAGGAAGGCAAATCTTCTACAGCAATTCCATAAGCATCTGCCCTGCCCTTTGCCCAGCCACCTTCCCAAATATTACTGCCTTGTATAACTGCATCAGGGTTTACAACGTTCACCCTAATTTTATCAGGCCCCAATTCAACTGCCATTAATCTACTCATGTGTAGTTGAGCTGCTTTTGCTGTACCATAGGCCGTATTATTAGGGCCGCTTACAATAGCATTTTTACTTACAATATTTACAATATCGCCACCCAATGCCTGCTTTCTCATTATTTGCAATACTCCATTTGATACATTGAATTGCCCTTTCACTAAAATAGATTGTAGCAATTCCCAATCTTCCATAGTGGTATCTGTAATAGTTTTTGAAATAGAAATGCCAGCATTATTAACTACAATATCTACACCTCCAAAAGCTACTACAGCATCTTGCAGGCAGTTAATAATTTCTTCGTTTTTAGTTACATCCATTGCGATACTAGTGATAGTATCTTTATCGAATTTTTCGTAAAACTCAATTAGTGTATCTGATAGTCTTTCTTCGTTAATATCAGTTAAAATAATACAAGCTCCCTCTGATGCCAATTTTTCTGCAATGGCTTTTCCAATTCCTCCTCCGCTGCCCGTTATTAGTGCAATTTTACCCGATAAGGGTTTTGGCTTAGCCATACGTTGCAGCTTTGCCTCTTCCAGTAACCAATATTCAATATCAAAAGCTTCTTGCAAGGGTAAGGAAACATACTCACTAACCGCTTCTGCGCCTTTCATTACATTTATAGCATTTACATAAAACTCTGAAGCTATCCTTGCAGTGGCTTTATCTTTTGCGAATGAAAACATACCAACACCAGGGTATAAAATGATTACTGGATTTGCATCACGTATTGCAGGACTATTTCTATGCTTATGATTATCGTAATAAGCCTTGTAAATATTTCTGTAAGCTTCAAATGCCGGTGTTAATTTTTGTTTTACGGAGTCTGGTTTACTCAAATCTTCATTTGGTGAAAAATTTAATACCAACGGTGATATTTTGGTTCTTAAAAAATGATCCGGGCAGCTTGTACCCATTGCTGCTAATCTTTCTACATCTTTACTATTTACAAATTCAAGCACTTTTTCATCATCGCTAAAATGACCAATCATATTTGTTTTATGCGAACAAAATCCCCGAAGAACAGGTGCTAATAATATTGCCTGCTTTTTTCGATAATCTTTGCTGGCAGCAGTTACAACACTGCCTCCAAAAACCGGTTTATCTATTCCAACCTTCCCCTCTAAATAAGTGGCATATTTTTCAATTACTTCCAGGGTGTTAATATAGCTTTCGTAAGCAGTATCGCCCCAGGTAAACAAACCATGTCCGCCAAGCATAATGCCATTAATACCCGGGTTTTCCCTTAAACACTGTTGTAATTTTAAGCCTAAATCAAAGCCAGGCCGCTGCCAATCAACCCATCCAATTTTTCCTTCAAATAAATCGTGGTTAATTTTTTTTCCATCTTTACAAGCTGCAATAGCTATAGCAGCATCCGGATGAAGATGATCTATATGTCTAAATGGTAAAAAAGCGTGTAATGGTGTGTCAATGGAAGGAGCCTTTGATTGTAAATCATAAATGCAATGGTTAAAATATTCAACCATTTCATCTTCAAATTGAAGGCCTCTATAAACTTTTTGTAATGCAAGTAACCGATCCATGTACAATGCAGCTAGACCGCTTTTCTTTAAAGAGCCTAAATCTCCTCCAGATCCTTTTATCCACATTACTTCTGTTGGCTTGTCTGTTAAAGCATCAGTTGCAATAACTTTACAACTAGTATTACCGCCGCCATAATTTGTTATCCTCAAATCTGCACCAAGCAAATTTGACCTATAAATTAATAACGCTACCTGATCATTATTGAAACTTGCAGCAACGCTTTCATCCCACAAATAACTTACGTGATTTAGCTGAATTGGTTCTATTAAAAACATTAAAAATTATTTATTATTAAAAATATGATGGATGAAACAATCAAAAATTAAACAAACAATTAATCACGAATATGAAGAATTACTTAGATTTTATGAAACTTTCATTTACACTAAAGTATAATTTTTTAACATTATAAAATGAATTAAGCAATAAATAATTAACAGCACAGCACAGCACTGTAAAAGAAAATTAATTAAAACACTGTTTATTGCCAACTAAATAAAATCATGATTTAAAAATAGTTGTATCCTGATAAATCATATAAAAAATTCAATAAAATATCTGCATTATATTTATAATTCTACTTTTTTACTTAATTGTTAAACTCCATCCAACTTTTTCACCTATCCCTCCAAAACGCTTTATTATTTTTATAAACATTACAAAACTATGTTTACCAAATTGATAAATATGAAGCTCAGCATTAACATTTTGGTAACAAGTGAATCATAAAATACAAAACTATTTATTGTACTTACTCCATCATCGTAACTTGCCGGTACTAATAATTTGGGAGGGGGTTTGGCGGTCACCTGTAATTGATTGGAATATTCACATAATTTATCTGCAGTTGTATTTTTACCCACAATTTGCACTACAAAACCAGCGTGTGCAATTGATAACATAAAGCTAATTACCAGATAAATTAGTATCATAAAATCAGAACGAACAATTGTATGGCTTTTATTTGGAATAAAACTTTATCAAAATGAGTACCGGCTGTTTAAGCAAAATGATCACCTGCAGAAAAACCCATAATACCAATTCTGTTGTAGTTAATTCCCCATGAAGGCGAACTGTCCCTTACTGTTTTTATAGGTTGTTGTACATCTTGCAAGGGGTCAATCTCCCGGTTTATTATCCATTCATCAGTAAGAATACGATGTAATAAAACTATAGCTGCTATTCCCAATTCATTAATTTTTTTAGCCATAGCCCTGCGCTCATTCCATACACAACACCTAATACCCTTCACCACGGCATATTACAACAGCCGTTCCATTAGCCGTTTTTATGGAAGCATAAAATACTTCTATGCATTTAATGCCGTTGGATTGATGTACTTTTTCTATGTTAAATTATGGCTTACTGTTAGGAATACTAATCTTGTGTAGTGGTAAAACTCGTTGGCAGTTAATTGAAGAATGAACTAAAAAAGAAGCCAAAATAAATAATCCAAATTTAAACTTCATTGAATAAAGCAGGTAACAAGAAAAAAAATCAACATGTTTTTTTTAGTTGTAAAATGCCAATTAGGATACTATTAAATAAAAATTATTGACCATTTATTTTTTGGCCAATACTTAATATTGGCTTTTAATTAATACAAAGGTGACTTTATATTTTAGTAAGCTGTGCTGTACTATCCTGTAAAAAATGAATAATTAAAAAAAGTCAATGTACACTTTTTGTGGCTTAGTAGGTTAACTTGAGCTTTTAAAATAGATATCGGCTTTCACTCATCATTACAAAAGCAATTTTATATTGATTGTTTAACAAATAATTTTTTCTGTTTTACAGCCTTTTTTGCAAATATGAAAAATCAATTTAAAAATCTTTTTACTTGTTGTAAAGCAATCATTTATAGTGTAATATTCTCTATTATTATAGCTGCATGTAAAAATACTCCCACCTTGTTTAAACAAATTTCATCTGAACAATCAGGCATAACATTCTCTAATGATATTGTAGAAAAAGATTCCCTTAACCCAATAGACCTGGAATTTTTATACAATGGTGGTGGCGTTGCTGTGGGAGATTTTAACAAAGATGGATTACCAGATTTATACTTTACGGCCAGCACTTCTTCCAATAAATTATACCTAAATAAAGACAATTTAAGTTTTATAGATGTTACTGAAAAAGCTGGTGTAACAGGAGAAGGAAAATGGAGCAATGCCTCCTCCGTAGTAGATATTAATAATGATGGATTGCCCGATATTTACGTATGTGCTACCATCAGCAAAAATCCTGAGCAACGAAAAAATATTTTTTACATTAACCAAGGTGTAAACAAAGAAGGAATTCCCACTTTTAAAGATATGGCAGCGGCGTATAGTTTGGCAGATACCAGCTTATCTGTTCATGCTGCTTTTTTTGATTATGATAATGATGGCGACCTTGATATGTATTTAGTAACTACCAAATTAGCACAAAGAGATGTAGCAGAATTTATGAACAATAATATTGGTGATACTGCTACAAATGATTTTGATAAATTATATAGAAACGACTGGAGCGATTCGTTGAAACACCCTGTATTCACTGATATTTCTACTCAGGCAGGTATTACCCATCATGGTTATGGCCTTGGTGTTGCTATTGCAGATATAAATAATGACGGATGGAAGGATGTGTATGTAACTAATGATTTTTTTGGCAGTGATTTATTGTACATCAACAACCACAATGGTACTTTTTCTGAAAAACTCAGAACCGTTTTTAAACATACTTCTCAAAACGCCATGGGTAATGATATTGCCGATATCAATAACGATGGATTGGCAGATGTACTTGCGGTAGATATGAACCCGGAAGATAACTTTAGAAAGAAAAAAAACATGGGTGGTAATAATTATTTCCTGTATCAAAACATGATGACCGGACAATACATGCTGCAATATGTTAGAAATACGCTACAATTAAACCAGGGCCCAACGCTCAATAATAACGACAGTATTGGGCTACCTGTTTTTAGTGATATTAGTTTTATGGCAGGTATAGCAGAAACTGACTGGAGCTGGAACCCATCTATCGCTGATTTTGACAACGATGGCAACCGGGATATCATCATTACAAATGGTTATCCAAGAGATGTAACCGACCACGACTTTGCAGCCTTTAGATCCAACTCCAATAAAACAATCTCTAAAAAAGATTTGATTGATGAGATACCACAGATAAAAATTCCAAATTATGCTTTTCAGAATTCTGGTAATTTACAATTTAAGAAAGTAACTACTGAATGGGGTTTGGAAACGCCTTCTTTTTCCAACGGAGCAGTTTATGTTGATTTGGATAATGACGGCGATTTAGATTATGTAATTAACAACATCAATGAAACTGCATTCCTTTACGAAAACACCACCAACAACAAAGAGATAATTTTAAAAACCTATTTATCCATTCAATTTAAAGGCGATAAAAACAACATCAATGGTCTTGGTGCTATTGCTGAAATTTATTACGCAGGTAATAAAATGCAGGTGTATGAAAACTCACCTTACCGTGGCTATTTATCTACCGTAGATACCAAAGCATTTTTTGGATTAGATAGTATTACAGTGATAGATTCTGTTATTATTAAATGGAACAATGGGCAAAAACAAATAATACAAAATGTAAAAGCAAATCAACTGTTAACTGTTACTATTGCCGATGCAACCCAAATAACAGCAGGTATTACAACCGTAGCCACTAATAATTTATTTACAAATGTAACAGGCAAGCTAGGTGTAAATTGCTTTATAAGAGAATCGGATTTTATAGACTTTAATGAGCAGCGCTTATTGCCCCATAAACTATCCGCTTATGGCCCTGGCCTGGCATGTGGAGATGTAGACGGTAATGGGCTTGATGACATAGTAGTAAGTGGCACCGGTGATTTTGCTGCAAATATTCTATTGCAGCAAAAAGATGGAAAATTTATTACTAAACTGCTTCCTTTGGTGAGTGGCAAAGATGTACGCAGACCTGAAAATTTAGGCACACTTTTGTTTGATGCTGACAATGATGGGGATCTTGATTTGTATTTTGCCAGCGGAAGTAACCAATTTGCAGCAAATACAAAAAATTATCAGGACTGGTTTTATACCAATGACGGAAAAGGAAATTTTATTTTTAACGAAACTGCATTCCCAAAAAACTTTACCAGTAAAAGTTGCGTAAAAGCGGTTGATGTTGATAATGACGGCGACCTCGATTTATTTTTAGGAGGCAGAGTTTTACCGGGTAAATATCCCTTGCCGGTAAGCAGTTTTATTTATCGCAACGATACCAAAAACGGCGAAATTAAATTTACCGACGTAAGTGACATAATTGCACCCGGTTTAAAAAATATAGGACTAATCTGCGATGCACTTTGGACAGATTTTGACAATGATGGCTTCACCGATTTAATTATTGCGGGAGAATGGATGCCTATACAATTCTTTAAGAACAAGCAAGGTAAATTAGAAAATATATCCGCATCATCAGGCATTAATAGGGAAACCGGCTGGTGGAACAGCATTACCGCCGGAGATTTTGATAATGATGGCGACATCGATTACATAGCAGGCAATCTTGGTAAAAATTCATTTTACAAAGCAAGCGGTGAAGCCCCTGTAAATATCTATGTAAAAGACTTTGATAATAATGGTGGTCTTGATATTATTACAACCGTTTATCTACCGGATGAAAAAGGTGTAAAACGTGAATTTCCTGCTCAAAACAGAGATGACCAGGTGGAACAGATACCTGCTTTAAAAAAGAGGTTTCTTTCCTACAAAGAATTTGGGAAAGCTACCATAAATGATATTTTTACCAAAGATGAATTAAAAGATGCAACTAAGCTACAAGCCATCAACTTTGCAAATAGCTATATAGAAAATTTGGGCAATGGTAAATTTAAGCTACATGCTTTACCGATATTGGCTCAAATGGCACCAATTTATGCAGTAGTTACAGATGATTTTAATAGCGATGGAAACATTGATGTAGCTATTAATGGCAATGATTTTGGCACCGAAACCAGCAATGGCAGGTATGATGCGTTGAATGGATTAGTAATGCTTGGTGATGGCAAAGGAGCCTTTAAACCGTTAACCATTTTGCAAAGTGGCTTGTACATTCCCGGGGATGGCAAGGCACTGATAAAATGCAGGGGCATTGATAACAATTACCTGCTTGCTGCTTCAGAAAACAACGGGCCGGTAAAAATTTTCAGCAGTAAATCCAAACAAAAGATGATCTCTATTTTATCAAACGATAAATTCTGTGTGTACAATTTTAAAAATGGAAAAAAAAGAAAAGAAGAGTTTTACAGAGGGCAATCGTATTTATCCCAATCAAGTCCATTTATTTTATCTGAAGAAAATATAAGCAGCATTGAAATAATCAACAATAAGGGCGAAAAAAGAATCATTCAAAACTAACAACACCGGTTAACTTTATGGGCGTACTAATTGGCGTATTTTTACATTTTATCGGCGGCTTTGCCTCCGGCAGTTTCTATATTCCTTACAAAAAGGTAAAGGGATGGAGTTGGGAAAGTTACTGGTTGGCTGGGGGTATTTTTTCCTGGGTGGTGGCACCTATTTTAGCTTGTTATATACTAGTACCGGGCTTTTGGCAAATCATTGGCAGTGTATCTAACACCACAATTTTCTGGACGTATTTTATGGGCATGTTGTGGGGAATTGGTGGCCTTACTTTTGGATTAAGTATGCGTTTCCTTGGCATGAGCCTGGGTATGGCAATAGCGTTAGGTTATTGTGCAGCATTTGGTACGCTGATACCTCCCATTTATAATGATATAACGGGCCATATAGGCGAAGGAGAAACAAGCTTCACGTCCTTATTATCCAGCACATCGGGCAATATAATTTTATTGGGTGTAGTAGTTTGCTTAGCGGGTATCGGTATCTGTGGCAAAGCAGGTGTAATGAAAGAAAAAGAGTTACCGGAAGAAGAAAAAAAAGCGACTATCAAAGAATTTAATTTAAAGAAAGGCATACTGGTAGCCACATTTTCCGGCATACTCAGTGCCTGCTTTTCATTTGGCCTAACTGCCGGCAAACCCATTGCTGCCGCAGCTTTACAAACAGGGGTAGATTCGCTTTGGCAAAATAATGCCAGCTTAGTTGTTATACTGTTAGGCGGACTAACCACCAACCTTATCTGGTGTGTAATATTAAATATTAAAAACAAATCCTACACCGATTATACTAATGGAAAAACACCGCTTGCAAAAAATTATTTGTTTGCTGCATTGGCTGGCACCACCTGGTATTTACAATTTTTCTTTTATGGAATGGGGAGCAGTAAAATGGGCAAGTATGATTTTAGCAGTTGGACATTTCACATGGCTTTCATCATTATTGTAAGCAACCTGTGGGGGCTGTATTTTAAAGAGTGGAAGGGCTGTAGCAAAAAAACATTGCAGATGATTTTTGCCGGTATTTCTGTGGTGGTATTGTCAACTATTATAGTAGGATATGCTAATTATCTCGCTTCTATTAATTGAAATAAAAGAAATAATTAAAAACCTATGAGCTTATGCTGCATCTTTCTATAGGGACGACGTAGTAGACATTACTCTTTTTGCCAGATAGGATAATTAAAAAAATCACTCAATTGTAATCGTACAATTGAAAAATATCTTGTAGGTATTTCCTGATAAGACTTTCAAAGAATAATTTATGAATTTATCCTAACAATACTATCCTTATTCAACTGATATTTTAAATTAGAGTTGTAGCTTTTTTTATAATGTTAGCACCATTCTGGTAAAATATTTCAACGATTCAAAGCAATTACACCGCATCGAAATGGAGTAAACATCATTTAAATCCCATAAATACTCCCAATACGGAATAGCCAAAACAATTGTTTAGGCATCAGTTCGAGGAAATTATACATTTGGGCGGAGTAAAATTCTATACCATCCACCCAACCAAATCAATACAGCAGAAAAGCAGGCCTATTTGTCTACCGACAAGTTCGAACAGCTTGTACTCAGGACGTTTTGACAAAATACCAGAAACGAAATAATAAGTGGTATGGTATACAATCAGGTATATGAATCATTGGGTGAAAATGCAGCTACCCAGATTCAATCTATGCTGATGATGGCCATGGAAAGCAAAGATTCAAGATGGGCAACTTTTTTGGATTAATCACCCTGATTGTAGGAGCTACCGGGGTATTTACTCAGTTGCAAAAATCGCTCAATAATATTTGGGGAGTAGAAGCTAAACAGGCAAAATCTGGTAT
Organism: Chitinophagales bacterium; assembly: GCA_038234405.1. Classification (GTDB taxonomy): domain Bacteria; phylum Bacteroidota; class Bacteroidia; order Chitinophagales; family Chitinophagaceae; genus Ferruginibacter. The sequence goes on along the minus strand of JBBQTZ010000085.1, from coordinate 475 downwards.
CTGGGCTTTTATAAAAACCCGTATTTTTTCATTCGGACTAATTGTTTCAATTGCCTTTTTATTGTTGATTTCGCTGGTACTGTCTTCGCTGTTCAATGCGCTAACAGATTGGATGCATCAATACCTGTCTGATACTTTAATTTCTGTAATGCAATCTTTTGATTTCCTTTTTTCTTTAGCTGTTATTACCGAACTATTTGCGCTAATGCTCAAGATTTTACCCGATGCAAATATCAAACAAAAGTCGGTGTGGATTGGAGCATTTATAACTGCATTGCTTTTTGTAATTGGTAAGACAGCCCTGGGGCTTTACTTTGGCAAGGTCAACCCAGCCTCCGGCTATGGACCTGCCGGCTCCATTATTCTCATTCTCTTGTGGACAAGTTACTCATCCATGATTGTATTTTTAGGTGCCGAATTTACTAAGGTGTATTCCGATTATCATTTTGGAAAAACCGCACCATCGGATATTGCC
>JBBQTZ010000084.1:0-16865 GCA_038234405.1 Chitinophagales bacterium | reverse complement strand
AAAGTCAATAATTTTGGGCAGTAAGAGTTTGGGTAAAAACACAATAATTATCCGTGCCAGCAACACAATAAAAATTGAACAAATGCCAACCAGCAGATAAGTTGTATTAAAGTCAATAACTACAATTACAAAAGAAATTATTACAAACAATATGGCATTTAATACAACATCTATTAATTCCCAAAATTTGTCAATGTAATCAATAGTAGTGTCACTCATAGCTTTTGTATGATTGTAATTACCCACAAACAGACCCATAATTACCATTGCTAAAGCACCGGAGGTATGAAGGTATAAACAAAGCTTGTACCCTGCCATCACAAAAGCCAACGTCAATAAAACTTCTGTTTCATAATGATCAATTGAAGAAAGAATTTTGTGAAGGATAAAGCCAGCAACTAACCCAAACAAGATACCTCCAAAACTTTCCTGAACAAATAAAATTCCAAAATGCGAATAATCAATAGCTGAGCCATTGCTTTTTAGTACTTCAAGCAAAGCGATAAAAATTACAACGCCTACTCCATCGTTAAATAAACTTTCGCCTACTATTGCTGACTCAATTTTTTTGGGAACATTAGCCTTCGTAAGTATTCCCAAAACTGCAATTGGGTCGGTAGGAGAAATTAGCGCACCAAATAATAAACAATAAATAAAATCGATTTGAATGGGCAGTAAACTACAAAGGCCGTACAACAAACCAGCAATAATTATGGTAGAAAGAATTACTCCGAATAAAGCAAAAATGGAGATAGGTTTTAGTTGGATTTTAATTTCTCGCCATTCGGTATGTAGCGACCCTGCAAAAAGTAAATACCCAAGCATGTATTCCAGGATATATTTACTGATGTCAAGGTCTGCAATCAAAGTTTTTATTTGAATAAAATGCCTGAAGTCCCAAAACTTTGAGCTAAGGATTAATAACGATAATAAAGTAGATAAAAAGAAAAGGCCGATTACAAAAGGCATTTTAATAAAACGCTGATTGATGTAGGCGAAAATGGCCGAAATGACGATAATATAAACAAGTATGGTATAAATTGACATGGATAGTTACAGGTTTTTTAATTTTTATAAATGACCATGATAGAATCTTTTGGCAATTTTTGTTTCAGCCAATTTGTAAATTTCTGCTGGTCGGTAATAACTAATTTTTTATCGGCTTTGTATAAGAGCACTGTGTTTATTGCCATGCTGTCTTTAGCAAAATAAAACGTGTGTTTGGAAACTGACAATGCTTTTATAACGGGAAATATCGCTTTTGCTTCATTAAATATTTGTTTGTTATCAAAAGAATCGGAAGCTATTTTATTTTCTAATTCGTTGATTCTTTTATCTTTTTCAGTAACAAAGATATCAGCCTTACTTACTTCATTTAAAATATCATTTTTAAGGTTTTGCAGACTATTGCTTTGCTTGATGGTTAACACTGTATTTGAAAATCCATATTCTTTTAATTTTCTGTTGTAAGTATTCAATTCTTCATCGCTAAACTCACTGGAAAGAAAAGCCAGTTCTATTTTTCGGGGACTGCTGTTATAATGGGTTTTTTTGTAGATGATGGTGTTTCCCTTTTCAGTAAACTCTTTATCTATAAACATACTTACTGACTGGCCAAACTGCTGTTGCTTAAATAAATTGTATGCAAAATAACATCCAGGTATTAACATAAGGAATACAATGGCCGTAATTCCATATTTCACTTGTTTCTGGTGTTTAATATCTACCTGCTCTTTTGCCGGGTATTTGAGGTATTTTACAATAACAAATGTGGCAATGCAAATAAATACACAGTTGATGCAGTACAGGAACATCGCACCGAAAAAGAATTTAAAATTGCCGGTAGCAAGGCCATCACCCGCTGTACACAATGGCGGCATTAATGCAGTGGCTATGGCAACACCGGGTATTGGATTTCCCTTTTCAACTCTTGTAACAGCAATAACTCCGGCAAGCCCGCCAAAAAAGGCAATCAAAATATCGTAAATGTTGGGTGATGTTCTTGCTAATAATTCAGATTGAACTTCTTTGAAAGGGCTGATAAAAAAATAAACGGTAGAGACAAATAAGCTCACTATTGTTGCTATCAATAAGTTACGTAAAGCCTTTTTCAATAAATCAAAATCATATATAGCCAAAGCAAAGCCAGATGCAACTATTGGGCCCATTAAAGGGGAAATGAGCATGGCGCCAATTATTACGGCGGTTGAGTTTACATTTAATCCAACAGAAGCTACCAAAATGGCACAAGCCAAAATCCAAAGATTTGAACCTGTAAATGAGATATTATTCTTTACATTTTCTAAAGTTTTTTTATTATCGTCTTCACCAACATGAAGATTAAAAAGATTGTTCAAAAAATTGCTCATTGCAGAAGTATATATTTATAATTTTACATTTTCTTGACCAAATCATTGCATGGTTCAAAAATACCAGCCTGCAATTAATCCAATTTCTGTTTTGTTTAATTACTTTATGTGTAATACTGGAATTTGCGAACGGTTAACTATTTGTTGTGAAAACGTTCCAATAAAGTATTCTTTGAAATTTGTATCTAATTTTGAAGTAATTACAATTAAATCGCATCCCATTTCTTTTGCTTTTTGCATAACCTCATCAGCCAAATTTTTATCCCCAACTTTAAAAAACGTAGAATTAATTACGCTGTCGTCTTTCATTTGGTTATTAAAATAGTTTATAGAATCTGTTAAATTATTGATGGCATTATCTACTTTTTTTTCTACTCCAAAAACAATAAGTTCGGAGTTATTATGCTTTATTATCGTTCTTAGAAAGTTGTATTTTTCCAAGGCGTTGGGAATATTCCTTACCGGAAACATAATTCGTTTAAAGTTTACTATTGTTGTGGCTTGTGGAATTATTAAAACCGGATGTTCTGCTTTTTCAATAACAGCAAAACTATTAGAACCGATGAAAAATTCTTTTAAAGAAGAAGCTCCATGTGTACCCATCACAATCATATCAGCATTTATCTCTTTTGCAGTTTCGCAAATTTGTTCTGCTATTAAGCCAACTTTAGATATGCTACTTGTAGTAACTAAATGTTGGTCATTAATCTCTTTAGCTGTTTTTGTTAACCTCAAAACACTTTTACTTAAAGCTGCTTCATGTTGTTCACTAATAATCCTATCAATACTTAATTTATTACTTGCTGGTAAAGCTGTTGTTACTTCAAGTAATATGAGGTTAGCCTGGTGCCGTGCAGCTATTACAATTGCAGTATTAATGGCATTGAAGGCACAATCAGAAAAATCTGTTGCTACTAAAATATTTTGCAGTTTGTTTGTATCCATTTTATCTATTTCTTAATTGCATGGTAAGGCTCTTAATTGTTGTGTGAAGATAAAAAACAGAATGCATTAATTACACGCTCGTTTTCAATCGTTGGGTTATTTCTGAAACTGTAAATGATTTTTCCCGAAAAAAATAGTAAAATATTAATTACGTTTTTACTGTATTCAACCAATAAAATGGATTCGGAATTCTAAAAGTCCTTTTAATAAAATATAAACTGTAGTTATCAAAGTATCAGTCTTACACCTCCCAATTCCTCTACCCGGTAACTAAATTTTTCGCCCGGCGAGCTGATGAACATAAAGTTTTTAGGGATGTTCCATTCCTTACTCAATTGCTCAATTAAAGCAGGCCCAAATAAACCAACAATGGTTATATACTCCATGTCAACATAAGGATAAGCCCTATCAAGCACATCAAAATCTTTTAAAAACTGCTCTGGTGCAGGTTGGTGTTCCTTTAATACTGTTACTATTTTTATTTTTTTGGTTATCTCATTTTCCTGTACATAAATCATTACTTTATTTAAGGTTGCAATATCATCACCTTTAGAAAAAAAAATAAATTCCTGTTGATTTAGTTTAATAACGAAATGGTTAATTTTTTTTCGGCTTATTAATGCAACTTTTCTCAGAGAGTCTGAAATATTCCCAATAACGCTTAAAACAAACTCCATAATATGATTTCTGTTTAGCATTGCATATATCAGCAACATGGTAGGTATAAAATATTGTAGAAACACCACAAGGTATTCCGGCTTCATTTTTACATTACCATATAATGCAATACATACCGCCGATAGAGCAAGCACTACAACAAACGGTGTTGCATACGTTGGCCTTGGCAACTTCTTTCGCCTTATTTTAAGCATTAAATTACCTAATGCAAAAAATGCCATTACTAATAAAAACGAAATAGTGTAAACACCCGCTAGTGGTGCAAGCTCTCCACTAGTTACTATTAATACAGATATACATAAAATAAAAAAAGTAATCATTATACGGTAGCTGCTACCCCGCTTATTTTCTTTTAAAAAAAATTGTGGTAGTATTCTATCTAGTGCCATTCGCTTCATTAAGCCATTTACACCTACAAAAGATGTGAGTACAGCACCACTTAAAACTGTAACAGCATTGATAGAAATAATGTTGGCCAACCAACTGCCGCCTGTAAGCGATGCCATGTGGCTAAGTAATGATTGTTGGTGTGTTTCAACATCTGCTACCGGCATTACTGCAATGGCAAGCAATGCAATTAATGGGTTAAGAATAGATACAGCTATCCACATATTGCGGAGTGTTTTTGGAAAAACCCCCCTTTGCTGTTCCTCTACAAAGTTGGCAGAACTTTCAAAACCTGATATGCCAAGCATAGCAGCGCTAAAGCCAAAAAATAATGCAACGGCTAAGCTGCCTCCTTTAACCGGCAACGAAAAATTTGCAGAAAAGATAGAGGTACCATTCTGCAGTAAAAAATAAAATGCACTTATTATTAAAGTAGCCATTGCGGCTAAGTGAAAAATAAAAATTACCAATGCCACTACAGCACTTTCTGAAATACCTAATATTGTTAAGCATAAAAACAAAAACAACAAAGCAAACGTTGCATAATTAATAGGCAGTGCCCTAATACTTTCATGTAAATAATGCATGGCTTCACTGGCAGAAATTACTGCTGTAGCCATATAAGAAAGAATGGTAAGGCAAGCGGCTACAGATGCGTTGCTTTTACTAGTTGTATTCAACAGTACATTATAGGCACCTCCATTAAGTGGTAAAGCGCCAACTACTTCGCCATAAATTTTACGAAATAAAAAAAGTACTGCTGCAACTATTAACAAAGCCAACCAGGCATACTGACCAGCCATTGCAATAGTAATGGCAGATACATATAAGCAGGAAGAAGTAATATCATTGCCACAAATAGCTGTAGCCATCCATGTATTTAGTTTTTTGGTTGAAGACATTATTTAGCCGGTTGTATGATATGAATATCCCTTTGTGGAAAAGGAATAGAGATACCTTTTTCATGAAAAGCTTTAAAAATCCTATACCGAAGATCGCTTTTTACCTGCTCTACCCGAAAAATATCTTGTGTCCAAAATATAAGATGAAATATTAAAGAACTATCACCAAATTGTTGCAAACGAACTAAGGGTTTATTATGCTCCACTTCGTTCCTCAATACTTCTTTTTGCAACAATGCACAGTCAAGTAATATAGTAGTTACTACATCAATATCACTATTATAGCTAACCCCAATTTCCAAATGAAACCTTCTATCAAAGGCTTGATGTGTCCAGTTAATTACATTTTCGGTAATAAATTTATGATTGGGTACAATAATATTATACCCTTCACGTGTAAGCAAAACTGATGTACGCAAGTCAATGGTTTGTACTTTACCAACAATACCATCTACTTCCATAATATCGCCTGTTTTAACTTTTCTTTCAACCAGCAAAAAAAGCCCTGAGATAATATCACTGAAAATATCCTGCAACCCAAAACCCAGGCCCACCAACAGTGCGGCAGAGCCTGCTACCAACAAAGTAATATCAAAACCAAGCATTTGCACACTTAAAGAAACAGCAATTACCCAAACAAAGTATTTAACCAATTGGTATATAGAAAGACCGGCACCTTTTTCTGTAACACTTAATCCACTTTTGTTTACCAAACCTTTTTTAATAAGTAAAAGCAGCAGTTTTGCAAAAATGAAAATAGCAGCTACCACGGCTAATTTACCTGGAGTAAGCGTAAAGTTGCCAATTTTTATAATTATGTATTGCCAAAAATCATTCATAATAAATATATGATCCGGGTTGTTTATTTTTTCGGATCATTTCGTTTATTTACCATCTTGGTTTTTCTTCTGCGTAAAATCTTTTCCATTGCTTCGGTAGCTAGTAAGGTACTTTCTTCAAAAGAAGTACTACTTTTCTTTACAAACTCATTTTCTCCAGCATGTGAAATATAAATGGAACACCATTTATTAGTAAGATTATTGGTTGCACCTTCCTTCAACGATACATCTGCCCTTATAATTTCCGGGCTTTGTTTAAATAGCTTGCCCACTTTAGAATTGACAAAACTTACAAGTTTCTTACTCTCCTTAAAATTTACTGTTTGAATTGTAATATTCATTTTTTTTTGATTGTAGATTTATGAAAGATACTATTATTTCAGGCGCTTTAACCAAATTACAGATGGCATTAGCAAAATTTTTGTAAAGTTTTCTGTTTAGTAATGTCTTATTGATTGTAGCTTGTTGGTTGTAATAAAGGCAATGGTTTCCAGGTTATAAATGGAAGAATTTTCGCTTGTTGCTTTTTAATGGAATACCAATGCATAATTTCACTTATTTTTTCTTCTTTCGCAAATTGTTGGTTAGCTCTATGCAAACTTTCATATTCCGGTATGATAGCATAATTATCTAATGATAATAATTGCTGCCTGATAAATACAGCATTGGTTATATTTATAGGTAAGCCCGCTTTATATATAGCTAAAAACATTTTAATAGTTTCGGCTAAACGGCTATTTCCTGTTGGATAAATTTCTATAACAAATTTTGACTTATCTCCATATAGCGGACGATGAACATTTAATTGAATATTTGAAACATTTCCTCCACGCATTATTTCCCAGGGATGCCCACCTGAAGTTCTTTTTGGATGTTTTTTATCTATCCATTGTGTAAACTCTTTTTCTGAATCTGGGTCAATATCTAAAAGCCCTTCATGCCTGTTATCAGCATAAGTTTCATACAGTTTTTTACCCGATATGTTTTTTACATTTACACCAATTGCACTGTATGCAATTTTGCAATATTCAAAATAGGTAGTAACGCACAATTTTTCAACTACTTTATTATCGTATTCACCTATTTTGTTTGTAGCTGCTAACATGCAAAATAATTTACTGCTTCTGCTACCTACCTCGCTATGCAACTTTTTAAATTGACCAAAGTAATTCTGTATAATTGCTGATGGAACCGTTCCTTTTCTATAAATCAACGGATAATTTTTAAGGACAAAAGCATTTGTTGTTATCCAATCAGCAGCCACCTTTTGGAGCCAGTTATTTGCTAATGTAAAAATACCTGCCCACTCTTTATGTGTTACAACTTTTGTAAAAGAAATTTGCTCATTAGTTGGTTCTATTTTTTTGTTTAATGGATCTATTCCAATGGTATAGCTATTTATTAAGTCGTAAATATAATATACCCCATCATAATACGATATCTGTAAATGATACCATTTTCTTTTCCCATTACTAAAAATTATCTGCCAGGTAGGGTCTGTATTTAAGTGATATTGAAATTGCTGTAATTGCTGTAAAAATTGTATTCCTTGTGCTAACATATTGTAAGTATTTTACTATCCTTATTTTAATGTATTTATTCTTTTTAAACTTAGATTATCTATAGTAGCTAATAATAATGATTCACTTTCTAATAAATATCCAATTGCTGATCAAAAAATAAAGGAGTGCTATTATTTTTTATTGCAGGTTACTTATTTAACTTTTTGAAACTTGCAAAAAAGTCTGAAAAAAATCCTTTTTCTGTCTACTTCCTCTATTAATATGGATAGATATAAATCATACCATTAATATTTAATTTTGGTATTTTGATTACTCTCCTATTACCATCAGTAAATGAATGAATTTGTATCATTTCGTATTAAAAGTATATTGACCGAATAATTGGGTTTGATAGATAATTTTATTTTATAATACCGTTAGACATTAAGCGAGGGATATTGTTTGGCTTATCGCAATTATGTTCGCCAAACATAACTTCTGTTTGCCGGTTCTTATCAGAATGTTTAGCGTTGGTTTCCAGGCTTATTATCCTGAGTAATTAAAATAGAAGAACCTCACTTTCAAAGTCAGTTTAGTTATTAATTTCTTCGGTTACAAATTAATGACTTTTTTTTAAATTAATTAATTACTCCTCGGCTTCCACTTCAATTTGAGCTTCCGTTTTAGTATTTTTTATTGCCTCCAATTGTTTTATATTATTTGGCTATTTAAACATATATCACCTGCTTTATGCAAACGGCTAAATATCACTAAACTTACGGCTTTAATATCTTATTAATTCTTCTTTTATTTACTCTATTAAATACCATATGTAATAATTGCATTATTCTGTCGTAATTTTTACAGCTAACTTTTAGCTTTAGTGCATTTAACAAATCGAAAGCAACTGATGCAAATCCTGTATCGCCGTTGGAGGCTTCAACAGACGTTAATATTCTGGTGAAGCGTTCGTTTTTGGTTACTCTTCTTTTTTGTAGTTTACTACATACCTAATGATATATTGCACCTAATTGTCATTGGCAGCCGTTTAACCATGACATTGGTTTGGGCATCTTCCACTATATATTTATTAACTGGTTTTTCCCATTTTAATCTATACGTGTCTGTTAAATCTCCCGCCACATCTTTAGCATCTTGTAAAACGTTTTCTTGCCCTTACGTAATTCTTGCCATATTTTACCGGCAGCTAAATTTTATCCACCAAAAAGAAGAAATTGCCGAAATAATTAAATACCGATTCTTTCAGCACATAGCTGTTGGAAATGAGCACAATCCTTCCATTATACAAGTCGTTATCTACCCAAGCGGCCATTTCCATACGAGTGGTACGTAATACACCAATGTAAAGCACATCACCTTTTACGCCGCCTAACCTAACCCGTTCGCAGGTATTATAAAACCACCAAACATAATCGTCCTCCATCCTGCAACTGATGCAATTACTTCCTGTAAAGAAAAGGCAACACCTGCAACACCTGTGGCAACTGTAAACCTATACAGCTTAGCGATGAATATAACGGTAAAAGCAAGATGGTTAAGAGGTATCCAATAAAGCTACTCAACTTATTAGCCCGATAGCAATTATTGATGTAATATATTGTATTACTTAATTACTTAATGTGGTTAAATGATTGGTTAATAAAACTACCTGTAAAGATGGCTATTAATTTTCCTGTTGTACTATTGAACAAGTACTTATGTTTTAACTCGTTCATTGTACTTATTTTATGTTTTTATCAATTTCCTTTTTGTAATTTTTTACATCTTTCAGGTATTTTTTTATTTTATACACTGTATTTTTTACTGCTGAATCTTTAGGTTTTTCTACAAGTAGCTTTTGGTAATATTCTAATGCAGCAGTATAGTCTTTTTTAGCAAGATAGTAACCTCCTATGTATGAATAAGCCTGTGCTATTTGCGTTTTATATTTAGGGCTACCTTTTATTGTTATACTATCTATAAACTTTGTAAAATAAGGCAATGCAAGGCCTTCTGTATAATTGCTGTCTAATTTTGCCTTTATAGTACCTTGCATATAAATACCCTCGTATGCCTTAGGATACCTTGTGGTAAAATCTGCAAAAATTGAATCTGCTTTTCCAAGCTCATTCATATCGTACCAATTTAGCCCTACATTATACATATCTACCTTATTGTAATTTTTAAAGGGTAATAAACGCTCTTTCCATAAGTTTAAATTGTAAGTTTCTTTTGCTCTTACATAATGGTTATAAAGTTTAGCTGCATAAAAGTATTTATTCTTATTACTAGTGTCTCTTAAGTACTCTGTAGCAATTATGTTTAGCGCTACAGAGTCTTTTTTTACTAGTCTTGCTGCAAATTGAGCCATCAGGTAATTATCTGAAGCTAATATTTTCGATGAATCCTGTACGTCTAAATATTGTATCATATTATTGTATGCAAGTTCATTATTTTTAGTGCTATAATAGCTGTAAGCAAGGTATTTGTAAATTTCTACCGGCAGGCCTGCTTCTTTATCTGCAAGCATAGCTATACCATTTGCAATTACGTTACTAAATTTCTTGTTGTTATAGTCAAGTACCAGTAATTGATATTCCTGCTTATCTGTTTTATCTGCTGTTTCTAAATACTTACTGTAATATCCTTTTGATTTTGTTTTATCGTTGTAGTATGCATACCGGTATAATTCATACCATGCAGGAGCATATAAGGAGTCCTTTGCCAATACTTTATTAAAGTAAGGTAAAAATACATTTGAGTTATTTTTTCCTTTAAATAATATCCCTATCCAAAAATTTGCAGCGGCAAATTCAGGTTCAATTTCTAATGCTTTTGTAAAATATTTATAAGCTCCAGAGCCATCTGAATTTTTGTATCTGCTCTGCCCCAATTGCACCATAGTATAAGCATTAGCCGGGTTAAGTGAGTGGGCTCTTAAAAAGAAAGAAGCTGCCAAATTATATTTAGCTATATCCGTGTATGTTCTCCCTAAAGCAACACACTGCATTTCATCTTTATTAAGCGTAGTATCAACGAATATGTTTTTGACTAATATTTTTTCTGCATCAGCTTTTTTATTTTGTGCTGCCAGTATATGTGCTTTGCTAATTTTAATTAATGCATTGTCTTTTATTGCATTACCTTGTGCAAGTAGAAATTCAGCAGCTTTATCAGCTTCTTTATTTTTAATAAAAGTTTCTGTGAGCCAAAATAATGCCACTGCATCAGTAGGGTTTTGTTGCAAAATCGCTTTAAAGTTTTCTTTTGCAGAATTATATCTTTGATACTGTAACAAGCTAATTCCTATTTTATAATCCTGGGCTATACTCATGCCAATGTATAGAAAAGAAACCACTAGTGTTAATATTTTCTTTTTCATTTTAATGTTATTTACTTATGTTAATTTATTAATGTTATTTATTATTATTTATTTTTTTTAATTCATAAAAATCCTTTCTTCTGTCTTTTAAATTTCTTACACTTCCATAAGTATGTAATTCGTCTAATAATTTTAAATCCACGTCAGAAATAAGAACCATTTCTGTATTAGCCGTTGCTTCGCTTTTTACTGCATTAGATGGAAAAGCAAAATCACTTGGTGTAAAAACAGCCGCCTGCGAATATTGAATATCCAGGTTTTCTATATTGGGCAGAATGCCAACACTGCCTGTAATAGCTACAAAGCATTCGTTTTCTATAGCTCTTGCCTGTGCACACAATCGTACCCTTAAATACGAGTTTTGGGTATCTGTAAGGTAAGGTACAAATAAAATCTGTACACCTTCCTCTGCCAGTAACCGTGCTAACTCAGGAAACTCCACATCATAACAAATCAGCACACCTATTTTTCCTGAATCGGTATCATAGGCTTGCAGCATGTTGCCACCTTTTAATCCCCAAAATTTTTCTTCATCCGGCGTTATATGGAGCTTTTCATACATTTCAACATTGCCATTTCGGTGACATACATAGCCAACATTTTTTAAAGAGTTGTTTTCATACAATGGCATACTACCTGCAATAATATTTACATTGTAGGCTACTGCAAACTCACTAAATTTATCTCTGATTTGGTGCGTATATTGCGCCATTGCCCTCATTGCATCAGATTCAGTCATGGCATTAAACTCTGCCATAAGCGGCCCATTAAAGTATTCAGGAAATAATACAAAATCCGCCTTGTAATTAGAAATGGAATCAATAAAATATTCTGCTTGTTGAAACAACTCATCCAACGAATTATACAAACGCATTTTCCACTGCACCAAACCAAGGCGAACATTTTTTCTTATCCGGTTACTAATCAAATGGTCTGGCCTGTAATAAACATTATCCCATTGTAATAAAGTAGCATACTCCTGGCTTTCGTTATCTTCAGGCATATAATTTTTTAATACTTTCTTTACATGAAAATCATTGCTTAATTGAAAAGATAAAACAGGATCATATATTTCTTTAAGTTTTACTTTCTGAATATATTCTTTGCACTTTAATTCTTCGGCATAAATATGAAAGTTTGGAATTCTCCCTCCAAATACTACTGCTTTTAAGTTGAGTTTCTCACAAAGCTCTTTCCTTGCATCATATAATCTTCTTCCCAAACGCAAACCCCTAAAATCAGGATGTATAAAAATCTCAATTCCGTATAAAACGTCACCTTTTTCACTGTGTGATAAAAATGTATAATTACCGGTTATTTGTTTATAAGTATGGTCATCACCGTAATCATCATATTTCACAATTATAGACAATGCACAACCCACCACTTTTTCATCAGCAATAATTACAAACTGTCCTTCGGGAAATTTGGCAATTAGTTTTTCAATAACAGCCTCACTCCAATAGCTACCCGTCCAATTTATATAAGCAGCCTTCATAGTTTCTAACAATTGCTTATAGTGAGTACCACTTAATTTTAATAGCTCAATTTTATTAATCATCATGTTTGTTTTTAAAGTGGCAACATAGTGTGTGGAAAATAAGATTGCTCCTATGCCACAAAAAACATTTCCCTTTGTTTAATTAAATCTGGTGTTAGAGCGGGTTTTACAGAAAGTACAGGTATTGTAGAATGGTTTAAAATTTGTTGTGTATAGCTGCCACTAAAAAACTTATACCAGGTTTTGTCCAATGTAGCATTTATAATCATTATATCGTCATTTCTTTTATGTGCTATTTCCAAAATTTTTGCGGCTATGTTAGCACAGCGATGGGTTTCGTAAGAACAATATTCATTATTGTGTAAAATGGCATCTCTAACTGCCTTAATTTTATTATTTAAAATACCTGATTCATATTCGTCATTTAGCTGTGCAACACCTAATAAATGAATTTTTGCATCGTTTTTTTCGATAATAGGTTTAACGTAATCATATTTTTCCATTACGCCATCTACATTTCTTATTGGATATAAAATTGAATCGAATGTTCTTTTTTTAAATGATGGGGGAATAGTAAGCACCGGGCAACTACATTCTTTAATGGTTGCCATCGCATTTGAACCTAAAAAAAATTCGTTCCACCCAGATGTTCCATGTGTACCCATCACTACCAAATCTTTTTGATTATTGAGTACATAATTACTTATGCAGATAGCTACGGTACCTATTTCCACAGAAGTGTTTACGACCATCACGTACTTTTTTTGTATAACTGCTTTATGCTTTTTTAAATTTTCGACTGCAGCGTTTATCAGCGTTTGCGTCACCTCTGGTATAGCAATATGCATACCCGTTTGGTTAATATATACTTGTGGATGTACTACATGGAGTAAGTGTATATCTGCATTATGGCGATTTGCCATAGCTATTGCTACTTCCAAAGCATTGTTTACAGGTTCTGAAAAATCTATCGGCACCAATATATTTTTTATTTGATAGTTCATGGTTATATATTTTAATGTAAATAATATTCAGCTTATTGAAACTTTTTTTGGTGTGAGTGCTGTTTTTTAAAGTCACTTAAATAAAAAGCAAACCAGGCAAACAATTAGTCTGCTGGTTTTTTGCTTTTGGTGTGTGCTTCCTTGTAAATGTTGCTCTATAAACAGGAAGCCTATATGGCAAATGTCTTACTCTCTGCTAGCTTCTCTGGTTTGCAAGCCATTAATTTATTCAATCAACTATTTGTATTTTTATCTGGATGCAAATATGTTTTAATTGATACAAAGAAAAAGTAACTTTAATCCATAAAAGTTGATGCTTGTCAACCTTTTAAAAAAATTATTAGATGAATTTTACAATCTCTAACTATCATTTCAGAAGCGATAAGCTATTTAATGCATTATTGCCCGTTTATATGAACGAATTACAAAATATATCAAAAACAGTATGCTTTAAAAAAGGGGAAGAGTTGTATCGTGAGGGAAGTACACCCAGAGCTGTTTATCTCGTAAAAAAAGGGAAAATAAAAATTGAACAAACTAATGAAGGAGGCTACACACGTATTGTGTATGTTTATACGGTAGGAGAGTATTTTGGTTTCAGGCCATTGATGTGCAAAGAAAAACATCCGGTATCTGCCTTTGTTCTGGAAGACTGCGAAATTGAAGTTTTTGAGGGTAAACAATTTTTGGAAATAGTAATGCGTTCGCCAAAATTGTCGTTTAACCTGGTAGAAATATTAAGTTATGAGTTTAACGTATGGATTAATTTAATAGGATCCTTGTCTCATAAATCCGCTAAAGAGAGGGTTGCTTTAATATTACTTATTCTACATGAAAAGTATAAAACTGGCGGCAAAGAATCTGCTATTACAATGTCAAAAGCAGACATTGCCTGTTATTCTGAAACCACAGAGGAAACTGTTGTAAGGGTTCTTACTTTTTTTAAGGAACAAGGCATCCTCACCACCGTAGCAAGAAAAGTTATTATTAAAAATAAGCTGATGCTTGAAATTATTGCAGAGGGCTTTTAGTATTTTTCAACAATTAATTTATTGCTTACCTCATGCTTGCTTTTTTTGTTAGATGCTTGGCGGGTATGGCGTTCTGCGATTAAAGAATAGTTAATAACAGATCATTAAAAAATGTTTACACACGTTTCATTGTCTATACACCTTAGAAATATTTGCCTTGAGTTGGCAATGGCAACTCTTTTGTAAGGTTAGGTTTGGTTTGGAGCTTTGTGTGCTTTTCAAGAATCGCCACAGTGTTTTATTTAAGTACCGGGCTTATGCAGATACCAACAAGAAGAAAGAAATGCACCTATCGTTTGCTGAATTTTTATGGCGGTTTAAGGTGCATATTTTACCCCAGGATTTTGTAAAAATCCGTAACTATGGATTGCTGCAGAATCATGGTAAAATCACCCGGCTCAATTCCATTCGGGAGCAACAAAATTTATCACTACCTCAGCAGCTTCACTTATTCATTCATTCATTCATTCTATCATTCTATCATTCATTTATTCATTCCTTCATTCTATCATTCTATCATTCATTTATTCATTCTATCATTCTATCATTCTATCATTCTATCATTCATTCCTTCATTCTATCATTCATTCATTCATTCTATCATTCTATCATTCATTCATTCTATCATTCTATCATTCATTCATTCACTCCTTCATTCTATCATTCTATCTGATCTAAGTGTTGGGCGTAGTTTTAGTCGGTGGACCCAGAGAAATGGATTGATAAGCTTTGTATTCCGCTTGCGTATCTAACCCTCATTACACTTACACTTTTCAATTCTGAAAGCCCGTTAACAAATATGTACTTTATACCTTGACCGAAGGATTCGCTTTTATCTTTTCTTTGAAAACTTGTTGGCTTTTGCTGTTGGGAACCTGTTTTAAGTTCTAAGGAGGCCATTTTGTATATATCGTTTAGAAAAATAGTGTCTGAAGAAAAATATTCCAAAAACAACCATTTCATTCTGCCCGAATATCCATCCTCAATATTTAAGGATCCAGTATTCAATTTTATTTTAGCCGAATCCAGACTTCCAGGTTTAGGTAAAACTGGTTGGATAATTTTCCCCCCATATGTATACGGAAAATATTTCACGTTTTCAACTCTTTGGTTTTCCTGAAAAGACTCATTCTTTCTAATTGCTTTTAATAATGCTGCAGGCCTTTTGTGAATTGGCAAATTGTAAAACCAACTGTTAATTTGATCTTTTGATTGAGCTATTAATTTTGTGGAAACGAAACCAAAAGCTAAAATTAGAAAAATGTGCTTCATGAAAATTATTGCTTAGGATTGAGTATTGCTGCCGGCAGGGTATTCATTGCTGTGTATGTCCCCAACCGATGATGAATAAAGATAAAAAAGTGAAAGATAAAAAACAAAAGCCCAAAGGTGTTAGTCAATCCCTGGCAAACCCTTAATTAGGAAGCGTTGGTGGTTGTGATATTGTTGAGCCAAAATATTACCAAACCACCTGTAAGCTGCATTCCCTTCTTTATGAGCTGCCCGCAAAGTATTTATTAGTGAAACTATTTGCCTCTGTTTAATCGTCTGGAAGATAGTTTTTTCCAAATACTATGGGCTAACTTAATTTCTTTTTGTGTTAAACCGAAATGCTCTTTTAAAATTATTTGGTTGGTAATTTTTAAAACTTCTTCAATGTTTATTTTATTTCGAATTAGTTTGTCAATTTCAGGAAGTAGTAAAGCATTATCCTTGTGATAAGGAAGTAAAACTCTTTCTGCTTCGTTTGGCATTAATTCTAAAACTCCACCTCCGTGGCTTCGTCCTGAAACTTCTGTGAAAGCAAGTGAAAGTGAGTTGTAATAGCTTGCTGTCATGGCTTTGATGTCAGTGTCAGATTTTACAAAAACACGGTGCATTGTGTCTGTTGTATATGCTTCTGCTTCGTTAATTATTAGTCTCGGATAAAGATTGTTTCGTCTAATAAACAAAGCATCAGAAATTTTAAGAGAAGGAACTACAAACCAATCATTACGAATTCCTGTTTTGTAGCCTTTATGAATTCCTAAACTTTCTCCGTGTGCAATATATTTTACTGCACCATTTTTTTTATTCAAATTTTTGCTTTCAGGGAAAACTAAAAGATGAGCTTTTGCTTTTGAAAATTTATTACTCTTCCAATCTTTTTCTGTGAAAATTACGCTGTTTACCTGAACGCTTCTGCCAACCATTGGTCTTGCATAATCTTGTAAATCGTACTCTTCAATTGTTGTCAATGGAACTGTGAAAAAATCATTTGAGCCTGTAGTTATTCCTACTTCAACATTTGCAAATTTTCCAAGTGTTGGAATATTACGTTTCTTA
>JBBQTZ010000083.1:0-17039 GCA_038234405.1 Chitinophagales bacterium | reverse complement strand
ACCCTAAAGCTACTTGCAAAAGAAAAACGGAAAGCAGGTATTTACAGCGAAGTATTATTTTGGCAACAGGTAAGAAGTAAACAATTTCATTAAATTGATTTTGACAGGCAAAGAATTATTGGAAACTACTTGGTGGATTTTTATGTAAAAGCATTAGGATTGGTAATAGAAATAGATGGAATTAGTCACGAAAATAAAGTTGAATACGATGAAAAAAGACAATTATTTTTAAAGCAATTAGGATTAAAGGTTTTTAGGGTAACAGATGAAGACGTTAAATCCAGAATAGTTGAGGTAATGGAATTGTTGGAAAATTATATTATCAGGGAATATGGTATTAATCACTGAAAGCAAAACAACCACCCCTAGCCCCTCCAAAGGAGGGGAAGAAGAACCCAAGAATTGAAAAAGTTATCTTAAAATAGCAGCATCCAATTCCCCTCCCCTGGAGGGGTTAGGGGTGGTTTATTTCCTTGCAGGTAAGAGAGCTCCCGAAGAAATATAACATTTAACTACAACAGCATCTAATTCCCCTCCCATGGAGCTCCAAAGGAGGGGAATTAGAACCTTCATTAATTTAGAAATGCTATACAATACCAACCACCCCTAACCCCTCCAAAGGAGGGGAATAGGAACCCGCAAAAAAACAATTCCCTTCCACTGGAGGGGAATAAGAACTCTCATTAATTCAGAAATGCTATACAATACCAACCACCCCTAGCCCCTCCAAAGGAGGGGAATTAGAACCCGCAAAAAAACAATTCCCTTCCACTGGAGGGGAATAAGAACCCAAGAAAAACAATTCCCTTCCACTGGAGGGGATGGTTACTCAGTAGTAGCGGCAACGCTGCAAAGCCTTTAAGGAATACTTACCTTAGAACTTTTCATTCCGGTATGATTCTCCTTTATGATTTAAGCATTCTAAGGCGGGTTTGCGTGCGGTAGGTATGTGCCGGGCTGAACCCGCCGCTATTGCAGTAGGGTACATGAGCTAATTAAACGTAGCATCAAAAATCGTTTTCGCTTCCTAATACGGCGAGTCCTGCAACTTGCCACATAGCGGTAACGGATACATTGCCTGGGAACTCCGGGTAGAAGCAGGTTGGGAAGTTTACTTTTCACATACGGAATTACTTTTCGACCGATTTCATGTTAAAATGGGGCTAAACAAGACCAATGATAAAGTACGAAAAGCCTACGTGGGACAGGTAGGAAAATTAAAAAAATAAAATAGTTATGTTTAAAAAATCAAGGAGATTTAAACGAAATAGAAATACCAGATGAATTCACTGAGGGGTGTTTTACAAATACTGCAAAAGCCTACTATTTAAAAGCTGGTTTTGATCAATTATGGAACGTGCTTAAAAGGATGTTGAACCTCTATCAGCGGTTTGGTTGAATAAAGAAAAAAAAACTATTTAGAACCAATTACTACATTTTAAAAATAATATTAATAATAATTAATGACTATCCGCAATTGAGTGCAACTTTATAAAATAGATAATATTCATTAAAAATTGTGACACGTGGCCTCATCTCAACCCTTCTCCAAAGGAGAAGGAACTCGAAGATTGAAGCGGAAAATCTTTAGTATGGAGTTAATCTTTTGTTTGCACCTTTTTACGGATAGTCATTCAATAATTATAATGGAGTTATAATTAGCATGAAAACTGTATTTTCAATTGTAACTGCTAAAATTGTATAGGAGGGTAATATGATTGCATCACCACGACAAAGCCAGCATAAGCTGCTTTTAAGGCTCCCGGGTTTCCAAATTTCTTTTCATCCATTCAGCTTGTGAGTTCGCCGATTTTTCTACGATTACTTTATCGGTAATGTTTTTTTGTGCCCTGATAATGGATTCCGTAACATAGGAGTGCTCTACAGCTTCACTATCTTGCATCCCCGTCATTTTTAATAAACCAATGATTTTGTCGCTGCCGAAATATTTAAAAAACGGTTCGTTCAGTGAGCTGTAAACAAGTATGTTATGAAGGTTCCAATTTTCTACTAAGTTCATTTCTTTTGCCTGTACGGGATAATGCTCCACAAAAACAGGTGTCTTTTTTTGAAATTGTGTAGCATGAATATATTTAGCCTCAATAATCCTGTTTTCATCGAGCCCCTTTTCAATAAAAAAAGCTTTAAACTGTTTGGCGGTATCGGTGAACCAGGCAATAAAAATTGTATCCGGTTGCTCTTTTGCCAACAGAGCGCAGGCGTTCATTTTCGCTTCGTATTCAATATATACCCTGTCTTTAAAAGTTGGGTTTTCTTTATCTTTCTTCTTGCTGCCAAATAAATTAAATAACATATTCTCAATTAAGAGTGCAATGTAATAAAACTACAATGGAGATACATACTATCGCCTTAGTAAATAGCATTGATACTTTTGAATTACTTGGTTTATCAAAAGGGAAATTTCAAATTTCAAATTACGATTTACGGCTTTTAGCTTCATTGTTTTCTTTGGTTTTTTAATTCTCCTGCTTTGGAGGCAAAATGGGTTTCGTTACTGTTAGATGTTTTATTTTTTTTGAAGATTCTGTTTCTTCTCCAGGTAAGTTAACCACCTTAATATGTCTTCTTTTTGTATTACACTGATCTCAATTTTGTTTCCAGCATTATTAAACAACCTATACCTAACTTTGGTACAAAACAATGATACTAAAATAGGTATGGTAATGATAGAGCATCCATATTTTCATTATTTGGTAAATTAGTTTGATTTGTTAGGAGGTTTCAGTTGTAATACAGGCAATATATTCAGATTATTTTTGGCTGATAAAATGGTAAACTATTTTACTTACAAAAATGTTCTAAAAGACTTTGCTATGCGGCAAATGAAGCTGTCATATATTTTCTACTGCAAAATTTGAGTTTAATCATCAAAGCATTTACATACTTTCAACAATATAAATATCATTATAATGAAATCTTACTCCTTTATTATTTTATCTCTTCTACTAATTAATGCTGCTGTAGCACAAACTAAAATAGTTGCTATTACACAACCCAATGTAAATTTAAAAATTGATACGGTACAAACTGCCTGTGGAGAATGCCAGTTTGGATTAAAGGGCAAAAGCTGCGACTTAGCTGTTCGTATTAAAAACAAAAGTTATTTTGTAGATGGTACAAATATAAACGACCATGGCGATGCACATGCCGATAATGGCTTTTGTAATGCCGTAACAAAGGCAGTAGTACAGGGTAAGCTTGTTAACAATCGCTACAAAGTAACCTACTTTAAGCTGTTGTAAAACGTTGCTAAAAAGAAGTAGTACTTTTAAAACAGAGCTTTTGCCAAATACCTGCTGTTGCTCAATTTTTATTAAATATGACTAGCTTTTTTTATTACTCACTGCAAAATAATACAGTGGAATGCCAATGAGGGTAATACCTAATCCCCATTTTACAAATGCCGGTTTATAAATAATGAGTAAAGTGCAAAATGCAATCGCCAGTATAATATAAATCATAGGGAGTACCGGGTAGCCAAATGCTCTATACGGCCTTTCTGCATGGGGATATTTTTTGCGTAAAATGAAAATACCTGCAATAGTTAGTATGTAAAATAGCACTACTACAAAACTAACCATATCCAGCAGGTCTCCATAACGCCCACTAAGGCAAAGAGCGCCAGCCATGGCACATTGTATCCATAAGGCCCAGGCAGGTACACTGTTGCTGTTGAGCCTGCCAGCCTGTTTAAAAAATAATTGATCGTTTGCCATGGTATAATATACCCTTGCCCCCGCTAGTATTAAACCGTTATTGCAACCAAATGTAGAGATCATAATCATTACGGCAATAATGATGGTTCCGCTGCTGCCAAAAATAGCTTCGGATGCACTTAGGGCCACCCGGTTATCTTTAGCAAATGCCAACTCATGTAAAGGAACTGTTGCTAAATACACCACATTGATCAAAACATAAATAACAGTAACGATAAGTGTTCCTAAAAATAAACTGAGCCCGATATTGCGTTTTGGATTTTTTATTTCACCTGCAATAAAGGTTACATTGTTCCAGGCATCACTACTAAAAATGCTGCCCACCATGGCACTTGCCATAGCTCCTAATGCAGTGCCAGCAATCAACTGCTCGTAATTGATGCTGCCATCGCTTGCTTTAGTAAGCTGTTGCATTACCCAGGGATTTTGCCAGTTGGCCGTCCATACATCCCACTTAAAAGCTATAAAACCTGCAATGATTAAACCAAATAAAGAAATTAATTTAGTAGAAGTGAATATAGTTTGAATGGCTTTTCCAGCTTGTATGCCCCTGGTATTTATATAGGTAAGAAAAGTAATGAGTACAATGGCAACTAACTGTGCGTAATGAATACTAATACCCAATATTTTAAAAGTATTGATATCTTCCCATGCAAGTGCAGGTATAAAATAACCAGCAAATTTTGCAAAACCTACGCCAACTGCTGCAATAGTGCCAGTTTGTATTACTGCAAAAAAACTCCAGCCATACAAAAAACCAATTAATGGATTGTAAGCTTTTTTTAAATATACATACTGTCCGCCAGCCTTAGGGTACATAGCACTTAATTCGCCATAACTAAGAGCCGCAGTAAGCGTCATAAAACCGGTAATAATCCATGCTGTAATTAACCAGCCTGCACTGCCCAGATTTTTCAACATATCTGCACTAACTATAAAAATACCTGAGCCAATCATGGAGCCTGCAACTATCATGGTAGCATCAAACAAACTTAAACTTGGCTTAAAAGAAGGGGAGGAGGAATTAGTTTCAGACATATAAAAAACCCGTTTTAGTTAAACGGGTTCAAGATAAATAAATTGATTGGTATTATTGTTTGCCCTTAACACTCATTTTTTCATTTAAACCTCTTACTATATCTGCTGTAATGTTTTGGCAGGTGTCTTTATAAAACAAATAATCGAAACCGGCACCTGTAGCAAAAATGTAGGCAAAGCGTTTATCTCTGTTGTAATCATTCAAAAAATCTTTCAGGTTAGTCTGCATGTCTTCCATTATTTTAGAACCCTTTTCTGCCAGCCGTTGTCCTTTGCTTTGTTTATTGGCTTCTACATCTTGCTGCTTTGCAATCCATTTAGCCTGAAATGTTTCTGCTTCTTCCTGTGTAAGACTGTTTCCTTTTTTTAAAAAAATATTTTTTTCAATTTCCTGTTGGCGGCAGGCTGTTTCATATTCATTCATAATAAGCTTTTGCTCAGTCTCCAGCTCTTTTTTTCTTAGTTTGATAAATGTTACGTTGTTATTAATAGAATCCAATTCTACATAGGCGAGTTGTTGAAAAGCCATCGAATTTTCTTGGTGTTTGCTGTGTACAGTACTGGTAGCGAAGTTGTTTTTTTTACCTTTAGAAAAATGAAGAAAATACAACACTGCAACGGCAACCAATAAAACAATATTTAAAATAGTAGAAAATAACTTCATAATTGAATTTTAGTGGAAAACAAAGTAACAACAAAGAAATGTGTATTTACAGCGGTAACAGATTTTTTAAGAAAGGGTTAACGTTGTAAATGGCTTATCAGATATATGTTCTTGCTGCTTACTATGAGTTAGATTATCATTTTTTTTATCATTTTACCTAAAAATGCTGCAACCTGCTATATAAGTTTTTACAGCACAAATTTAGATTGATAGATAACGTCTTCTTTTTTACTTTTTACTGCAAAAGCAAAGCCCTTTTGTATAGACCATGCGCCATATTCTCCCTTTTTATTAATTGCTACAAAACCAACCTGAATATTTTGAGCTTTTTTTCTATCCCTGTTTACAATACGTTCTACAGCTTTTTTGCAGGCCTGCTCAGGAGATAAGCCATTGCGCATAAATTCCACTACCAGGTGTGTACCGCAAATGCGAACCACTTCTTCACCAACACCACTAGATGTGGCGGCACCTACTTCATTATCTACAAATAACCCAGCTCCTATAGCTGCCGAATCGCCTACCCGGCCATGTATTTTAAACGCCATACCGCTTGTAGTTACGCCACCAGCTACATTGCCCATTGCATCCATAGCAATCATACCCATAGTATCGTGGTTTGGCATACCATCATCAAAAAATGAAGGGGCAAATGGGCCGTTCTGTTTTTTATTTTCTATGTTTATGAGTGGTTTATATTCATTTTTTTGCAACCATTCTTTATAAGCATTTTTTGCATCATCAGATAAGATGGCAGGCTCTTTTACAAATCCATTTTCTAGTGCAAACTGTTGTGCGCCATTACCCACCAATAGCACGTGAGGTGTGGTTTCCATCACTTTTCTGGCAACAGACAAAGGATGCTTTATTTGCTCTATACCTGCTACAGCTCCGCAGTTAGAAAACTCATCCATAATACAGGCATCAAGGGTAACAATTCCATCCCTGTCGGGGTACCCACCAAGGCCAACACAGCAACTGATTTTATCTTCGATATATATTGCACCCACTTCAATTGCATCTACTGCCCGGCCTTTGGTTTTAAGCGTATTCCATGCAGCAGCGTTTACATTTTTGCCTTCATCCCAGGTAGATATCATGATGGGATTATTGATGATTGACTGATTGCTTAACCCGACGGAAGACTTAAAAGCAAGCAGGGGTGCTGTAAATGCTGAAAGGTGTAAGAATTTTCTTCTTCCAATGAAGTGCATAGTTATTGGGTTTAATTACAAATTGTAGAATTGGCAAGATAGTGTTTTTATCCAATTTGTAAAAAACCTTCAAAGGGTATATTTATCTACCTGGCTTTTGAGGTATTAAACGTAAAACCGGAATATAAATAGAAGGTTATTAGTGGTAGCTTGTTATTTGGCTTAATAAAAATGCAATATTGGTTTAAGATAGGGTAGGATAAGTTAGGGTATTAATTAGTAAAAAATTATTGTATTTCTATTTCTATTTTCTTATTGAATAGGTACCATGGTTTGAGCTTGTTATTGGCTGTTGCTTGTGGGTATCAGTTATTTTTTTTATTACTATAAAACAAATCATTATCAGTATAATTATGAATAAGATGATAAAGTATGTCTGCGGATTATCTTTCCATCTGCGTTTCTTTCTTTCATTCTTTTTTGCCACCTGCTTTTGTAATCCGGCATACAATTCTTCTAAATGAATGGGAATATTTTTTTTATCGTTTATCTGCTGAAGGCCTTCTATTGCATCATTCATAAATTCATCGTCGGCCATTTGTTCCTCTATTTTATGGCTTTCCGCATTAGTTAATTGATTGCTCAGGTAGCCTAGTAACTCTTGGTTATCAATATCTTTATTACTATTTGATAATATGTTTTTTAATTCGTTCTTCATATCACTTATCCTGTTGTTGTAAGTGTTCCAGCATAATTTTTAAATTCCGTTTGCCATTTTGGATAAAGCTTTTTACCTGTAACATACTGTATCCTGTGCTAGCTGTTATATCCTGGTAGCTTTTTTTTTCGAGATAAAACAAAGTTATACATTGTTGTTGTTCAATGTTTAATTGCAGTATCGCAGTTTCCATTGAGGTAAATATTTGTTCTTTTTGCTGTTGTTTTTTTTCATCTTCCGTTTCATCGGCTTTCCCATGTAATTCCTCATTAATTTCTATAGGTAGCTTGCCTTTGTCTCTCAATTTCATCAGGCAATTGTTTTTAGCTACCATATAAACCCAGCTTTTAAAATAATCAACCTTGTACTTTTGGAGTTCTGTAATGGTTTTTAAAAATACCTGTTGTACACTATCTTTGGCCTCTTCCTCATTTTTTAAATATTTCATGCAAACACCCAACAGTAAAAGGGTGTAGCGATTTAGCAAAATACCCAACCACTCATTATTTTTATCTTCATAAAAATAGAGCAGCAGTTGCTGATCATCAATATGTTTATATTTTTCAGGGTTCAACATAATAGGCTGTACAGCTAAGATGTAAACATAAATGGTTTTCCATAAGTATTGTAATATAAATACATTAACGAATCATTGCTTTGCCATCATTTTAAGATACTACTTCTATTATTGAATTAATTCTTTAGGATTTAGTGCTTTGTTCGCAAAGCCTTTACCCTTTTTAATTAGCGCCTGTTTACTTTTTTCTCCCTATTTTTTCGGGAAAGGTTTATAAAAAAAAGTAACAAAAAAAATGAAGTCCGCCAGAATGGCTCATACCGGGCGGACTTCATTTTTACCTGCTGTTGTAAAAAATTTCCAGCACTTTTTATTCATGGCCATAACTAGCATTCATTTGAGAACAAAATACTTTATCCTATAATTATAATTGATAAACTATTAAATCACCTTAGCATTAAAAACAAAAAACAAAAGTGGGTAATTATCTTTGTAAAAATAATCACTACTTTTTATAGCCTTTTAAATTTCTTATACCAAGCTACATGATTGCAGTAACAAAAGCTTTTTTACCTCCTTTTGAAGAATATACCCAAATACTTAAAAGAGCCTGGGATAATGTATGGTTAACCAACAATGGCGAATTACTGCAAGAGTTGGAGGCTAAGCTTGCAGCATATCTTGGTGTAAAGCATGTTTTGTATTGTGGAAATGGTACTGTTGTATTGCAATTAGCCTTGAAGGCATTGAATATTACCGGCGATGTAATTACCACCCCTTTCAGCTACGTTGCTACTACTAATGCATTGCTGTGGGAAAAATGCAATCCAATTTTTGTTGATATCAACCCAATTGATTTTTGCATTGATGCGGATAAAATTGAAGCTTCCATTACACCTTGTACACAGGCAATTCTAGCTACGCATGTGTATGGCAATCCTTGTAAAATTGAAAAAATTGAAGCTATTGCCAAACAATACAATTTAAAAGTGATTTACGATGCAGCCCATGCTTTTGGTGCTAGTTACAATGGTAAACAGCTATTGAGTTATGGAGATGTATCAACTTGTAGTTTTCATGCAACCAAAATTTTTCATACGGTAGAAGGTGGGTGTTTGGTTACCAATGATGATGAATTGGCTGCAAAATTAAAAATTATCCGCTCTTTTGGGCATGTAGGAGATAATTATTATGCGGCAGGAATTAATGGAAAAAACTCAGAATTTCATGCTGCCATGGGATTATCCAATCTGCCTTATTTGCCTGGCATCATACAAAATAGAAAAAATACAAGTGAACAGTATGATGCTTTGTTAGCAGGATTAAACCTTCAGCGACCATTGGCATTGGCGGGCAGCCATTACAATTATGCCTATTATCCGGTAGTTTTTGATAAGGAAACAATATTGCTGCAAGTAATGGCTGCTTTGTTAGCAAATAGCATTTCACCCCGCCGGTATTTTTATCCTTCGCTTAATACATTGCCTTATTTAACAACCCAAACAGTATGTGCTGTGTCGGAAGATATTGCATTAAGAGTGCTGTGTTTACCTTTATCAAATAGCCTTGCGCAAGAAGATGTAGAACGTATTTGTGCCATCATACGTTCTACAATGCAATAAAATTATTTCAAACTATTTAGTTGGTCCTTTTTCGCACATCAAGAAAATACTTGAGCATAAATCTGGATATTGCTGACCAAGTTGGTAGCATCCTTCCAAATATTCATTGGAAATAATATCGGTATTTAAAAGCCTATCCCATTGAAAATTGGCTAATGCCTTAAAAAATATGCCAGAGCGAACAACAACATTTAATCCTGCTGCTTTTGCATCTCTTTCGAGGGTATCTAATGTGTAGGTAATTTTATGTCCATGTTCTGCTTCTGCGGGTGTAATGGCAGCGTTGTGCGTTATCAATCCCATTTTTACAGCTATTTGTCTTGAGGGCGCATTGGCATTCGGACAAACCAAAAAGAATCTTCCATTATCTGCGAGCCACTCATCATTTACTCTTTTTAAAACTGCAATAGGATTTTCAATATGTTCCAACACATGGGTTAAAACAATGTTGTTGTATTTGGTAGGCAAAGTAGCTGTTTCAAATAATGACTCAACAAATTTCACTTTATCTCCAAAAGATTCTTTGGCAATTGCAATGGCTTCATCAGATACTTCTACGCAGGTAATGTCATCAAAATAGGGTAGAAATCTTTTAGTAAAATCACCCTTAAAACTGCCTAATTCTAAAAAGTTACCTTCTTTAAAAAATGGCACAAATGATTGTAGCATAAAAGGATGCATCACATCAAAATCAAAATTGTAAGCATATTTATGGTCGGCTGTATCTTTTAGCTCATTATTGTAATTTCTTTCAGCAATCATGGTTTAATTGTTTAGTGCCAACTTCATTACAAGGTTATCATTTTTGATGCCTGATTGTATAAAGTTGAATTTTTTATAAAAACTTATAGCAGGATTATTATCCTTGTTAACCTCCAAATATATTTCAAAACATTTGTTATCAACTGAATAATCAATGCAATTTTTTAATAATTGAGATGCTATGCCACTTCCGGTGTAGGTAGGCAAAACACTTACATTGGTAATAAAATTAAGTTTTGGAGTACCCTCACCAACATAAATGGCAATTAAGCCAATCAATACTTTTCCACTCCAGGCTTCAAAAGTAATGGCTTTGGTTACAATTTTATTTGCATAAGCAGCTACATCAACACGTTCATTTAATGGTGGATAAAAACTGTCATTACAATCCATCAAATGCTTAAAAACATCCGATTGCAATGCTTTACTTGTATTAAATATTAATTTATTTGACTCCATATTCAATTTTCTAATACCGCTAATCCAAAGCCAAACCGACCAAATTCGTTGCCATTGTACAGTAAATAAATTTTTTCATCTACTTTAAAAATATGGGGATAACATTGCATGTCTGCATCCCAACCTTCTTTAGAAAACTCAATGCCAGCATTGGCATCATCCCTTACCCAATTAATTAAATCTTTTGAATATGCATAACCCAAACGGTATCCTCGATCCCTGTTTTTTCTAAATCCTATGGCTTCTCTAAAGCAAAAGTACATGTGATAAACGCCATTGTGTTTAATAACTGTTGGCAACGCCTGGCATTCATGATTGTTCAACACATCATCAATAATCTGTTTCCCTTCCTTATTCCAATGGATACCATCAAGGGAAGTAGCATGACCAATTTTGTACACCCTGGCAGCTTCTTCTTCAGGGTTATCTATCCAACGGGTACCATACATGTACCACATATGATAAACATTTTCAAACACACAAACAAATGCATCGCCTACCAAAAAGGGTTCATTAAGCGAAGCGGTTAATATGGGGCCGTTTCCAATTTTTTTAAAAGTAAGGCCATTGTCTTCACTAACGGCATACCCAACGGAAGTTTCTACAGATACCGATACTCTTCTGCTCCAACCACAAGTATAAGCTACAATTTGATTGTTGGTTTTTACTATGTTGATGGGGAAAATGCCATGTTCATCAAAGGTGCCAAGTTCGCCCAATTGGATAACCGTATCGGAGGCAATGTTAATGATTTGCTCCAAATTTTTATCCATATCCACAAATGCAATATGGCTTAAAAATTTTCCAGTAGCTAAATCCTTCTCCCTTGTAGAAAAATATATTCTAACACAATCATCCAAAACAAGTGTTTGTGGTGATTGTGCAAATTCAACACAATTGTTGGGTAATTGATGGTTGGTGGGGTCAAAAATTTTTCCCAGTTTTTTCCATTTCATAAAAGTAATACAGCTTGTTTTAAATTAATTCTCCTTCGAGTTGAGCCAATCCAAATCCAAATTTTCCTACCTGGTTGCCCAAATACATCATGTAAATGTTACCATCTAGCGCAAAAACATGCGGATAGCTAATCATTTCGCTATCCCAACCATCCTCCGACACATCAATACCCGCTTTGGTATCGTCTCTTGTCCAGTTGATTAAATCAGTTGAGGATGCATAACCAATACGATAGCCATTTTCTTTTCCCCTAAAATTTAAGCTATAGCGATAGCAAAAAAACAGGTGGTATTTATTATTGTAAAAAAACACATCCGGACTAGCTTGTGCTTCATCTTCCTCTAGTCTGCTTTCAATTAAATCCTTCTCCTGTTTTACCCAATGTATGCCATTAACGGAAGTTGCCATTCTTAATTTATAAACAGGTTCTGGCTTGCCATTGTTAGGAACCCATTTGGTGCCAGCAATATAAAACAAATACCATTTATTATTGAATCGCCTGATTTTTGGACCGCTTAAAACAAAAGGCTCGTTTAAGCTATAGGATAAAATGGGGCCGCTGCCTAGCTTCTCAAAAGTTACGCCCTCATCTTTGCTGATAGCTGCACCTATGGCTACATTAAACGGAACGGATTCGCATCTTGTCCAACCGGCATAATACGCCATTACATTTCCATTATCTCGAATAACCGAAGTAGGGTAGGTGCCAAATTCATCAAAAGTGCCTCTTTCACCCAACTTAAAAATGGGTTCATCGGCAATATTTACAATTTCAAATAAATTGCTTCTATTAAAATCTACAAAAGAAGAATAGCTAACATATTGTCCATTTGCATCTGGCATTGGTCTGCAAGAAAAATATACCCTTACAAATTCATCAAAAACCAATACAGCAGGTGCCTGGGCAAATTCATTCAGCCAGCTTTTTCCTTTAATTGCTGTAGGATCAAAAATCCTTCCCAGCTTTTTCCATGTAAACATTGTGCTATCTATTTTTGTACTGGTTAATATTTCTTTTAAAGCAAATCAAATTGTTGGTTAATAAAATGATGGATAGTTGGTGGGTCGTTAAACATCATTACATCTATGATAGATAAAAAAGGGACAAATGTATTGCCAAATTGGTTGTAGATCACATTTCCTGTCTTTAAAAAATGTAGCTCCAAACCATTGTTTTTAAAACTTTCCTTTTGATATAAATCAATGCCGCCAATTGGGTTGATGTAAACAGTAGCACCAATTTTGTTGCAAATTGCCATTACTTTATCGGCCGATTTTAAACCATGATCTACATTAATATTTGATGAAATAATTAATGGCGTTTGAATGCCCAAATAAACCTTCAAAATTTCTAAAGAATGTAATAGGTTCTTGAAAAGATTCATTTCTTCCGATAAAATAATTTCTTCAACTACAGGAAAAGCATCTTTAAAATAAGGTGCTTTTTTATACAATTCAGCAATCTTGTTCAATAGTTTTTTTCGATCAGTTGGCCAGTTATCTGCCAAATACCTGTCTTTAATGGGTAAAAAATCAGAATCTTTCTTTAATGGAAAACTAATCATTGTATCAACTCCATTCATTAAAATCCGATTGCGATTGATCCATCCTTTTTTGGTAAACTCAATGTTGTCGTACACTACAAATTCATCTACAGCATTCATCAACTGAAAATAGCCTATGTAAGGAAATAAATATGGTTGCATGATAGCTACCTTCATTCGTTTGCGTTTGAGAAACTTATTTTGATTTAAATATATTTTTTATGCCCGGCAAATGTAAATACAATTAGTGCTATTGAAAAAGATTAAGATTAGAGGTTGTAAACGTTTTAACCGAGATAGACAGACTTGTATTTTATATTGTAATTGCAGCTATTATTTAAACTACAACGTTTTTAATATTGAAATTTTTTCTAAAAGAATACAAAAGTAGTTTTATGCACAAAGTTTGTTAGCTGTGATATTAATATTATTGGTATAAGTTTGCAGCAAATTTTTTCATGTATCAGCCAGTTATCAGTATTTGCATTATTTCATACAACCAGGTACCCTACATAAGGCAGGCAATTGATAGTGTGATTAATCAGCAAACGAACTATAGCAGAGAAATTATCATTGCAGATGATTGCAGTACAGATGGCACCAGGGAAATTATAGCAACCTATGGACTCCAATATCCTGAATTAATAAGGGTTTTACCCCGTGCAGTAAATCTTGGACCGGCAAAGAATTTTACAGATTTAATATATGCAGCAAAAGGTAAATACATAGCTTATTTAGAAGGGGATGATTATTGGACAACCGAAACAAAATTGCAGCAACAAGTTGATTTTTTAGAAAATAGTCCCGATTTTGTTATCTGTTTTACCGATGCTTTGGAAACATTCTCCGAAGATTTGAAAGATGCCCGTAACTACCGGAGTGGCGGCACAGGCAATGTTACAGAAACAACCATCAACGAACTAATTTATAGAAACTACATACAAACCTGTACGATAGTATTTAAAAACAATTTATTTGGCAAATTCCCCGATTGGTATATGCAGCTTAAAATGGGTGATTGGCCAATGCATCTATTGAATGCAGCACATGGTAAAATAAAATACCTCAACTTTTTATCTGCCGTACACCGCAATCACTCATCAGGTGTTTGGAGTTCTCAACATGTGTTGAGTAGAATTTATAATACCCTTACAGCCTACAAAGTGATGGCAGCTAATACAGCATTTGGCAAACTCCCCCATTTCAATAAATCAATTAGCAATGTATATTTATCATCTGTTAAATACCACTTAAAAGAAAAGGAATTTGCCAAAGCAATCATCAATTTTTTAAAAGGTATCTATATTTTTCCTAAGC
This sequence comes from Chitinophagales bacterium, assembly GCA_038234405.1. Taxonomy (GTDB): domain Bacteria; phylum Bacteroidota; class Bacteroidia; order Chitinophagales; family Chitinophagaceae; genus Ferruginibacter. The sequence goes on along the minus strand of JBBQTZ010000083.1, from coordinate 2,550 downwards.
ATTTATACAATCGATCAAAACCCATTTAGCAATATGCAGCCCGTTTATTTTATTAAAAAAGTAATTGACAAATTTTCTTTGTTGCCCAAAAGCAAGCATTGTAATATCTGTAATAGGAATGTATATGATTTTTTGCCATTACCAGATCATTACCAAAAAAATTTTATAAAATATGGCTTTCCTCATACCCAAAAAGGCGCTTTTGAAACAATAGATATTGATCATTTTTTTTGTCCGCAATGCTACAGCATGGATAGAGAAAGACTGTACGCATGGTATATAAAAAATAAAGTGAAACTTGATGAAAGTAAAGCCATGCTTGATCTTGCACCATCTGTAGGGTTGGGTAAATGGATAAAAAATAACTATGCTTGTAAATACACAAGTGCAGATCTTTTTATGGATGGGGTAGATGTAAAAACTGATATTGAGGATATGAATGTTTTTGCGGACGAAACATTTGATTTTGTAATATGCTCACATATAATGGAGCATGTTCAAAGTGATGTAAAGGCAATGAAAGAAATATTTAGGGTGATGAAAAAAGGAGCCCAATCAATCATCATGACGCCAATATTAAAGAATTTTGATGGGGTAGATGAAGATCCAGGCTGTACTGATATTGCAGAACGCTGGCGCAGATTTGGGCAAGATGACCACATTAGATTATACTCTCAAAAAGTATTTACCCAACGATTAAAATCAGTTGGATTTGAGTTGGAAATGATAACTGCCAGCGCCATTGATAAAAAGGAAATGGATAATTTGGGAATACCCGCAAACTTTGTATTGTACATTGCAAAAAAATAGCAAGTAGTACTGTTGGTTGGTAAAGTATTCATTTTAGTAACCGATTAGTTTTTATCAAAATATGCTACCAGGTGAGCTCTTTAATCTTTAAGCAGCTATCATTTTTTTTTCAGTACTAAAGATGCTATAAATATTTTTAAAAAGAATTAATCCATAGCGCTTTAAAAAGTATCAAGGCTGACTTTACTGTGTAGGAATTTATTTCAATAACAATACATTGCCCTTTTTCTCAACTGGTCCACATAGCGTTTTTGCTTTTATAAAATATACATAATTCCCCTGTGAGGCAGTTACAGATTTGTACATACCATCCCAACAGTTAGCCGGATTGGTGGTGGAGAAAACAGTTTCTCCCCAACGATTATAAATAGTAAGTTGAAATTCCGACACTATTCCCCAGAATTTTATTCCAAAACAATCATTTACGCCATCCTTATTGGGAGAAAAGGCAGTTGGAATTAAATATTTTCCCGGTAAACTGATATCCGCTTTTACGATTAAAATTGTTGACATCGAAACACAGGTTGTTGACAAATCTTTTACAGTAACAGGGTACGTATTGGGTGCCAAGCCAGAATATGAGGTAGCCACCTGGTACTGTAAACCGTCTATACTGTATTCATAGTTACTACCAGCAGGTGCTGATATCACAATGGTACCTGTTGAAATTACACAGGTTGGCTGAATAGTTACACTGGCAATAGGCGCAATGGGTATTACAGGTGATGGATTAATACTGGCTGCGGTTGCTGTAGAAATACAACTGGAAACAATATCTCTAACAGCAAAATTATAGGTGCCGGAACTTAGATTATTAAAAGAAGTACTTTTTTGAAAATTGCTGCCATTAATACTGTATTCAAGCGTAGAACCAACCGGGGTATTAATAGTAATAGTTCCTTTTAATACTGTACAGGTAGGCTGAATGATAACCCCAACGGTTGGTGCCTGAGGAGGTAAAGGCACTGAGTTAATAACCGCAATGGTGGCAGATGAAACACATTGGGTGCTGGTGTTTTTTGCCACAATAGTATAGTTTGCAGGAACTAAAGCAGTAAAGGAAGCAGCAGGCTGATACGCAATACCGTTAATACTATATTCAATTGTATTGCCTGCAGGTGAAGTAATATTTATACTTCCTGTTGTGATGGCACAGGTTGGCTGTAATAGAGTAACGGCAGGTGCTACAGGCGGCAATGGTAAAGGGTTTACAGTGACAGGTGTAACAGTAGAAACACAATTGCTTGTTGTGTTCTTTACCAGTATATTGTAATTACCGGGGTTGATAGTAGTGAATGTTGTACCTGCCTGGTAATTGCTGCCATCAATGCTATAAGTATAATTTGCAGCAAGCGGAGAACTAATATTGATGGTTCCTTTTGTAGTAATACAATTCGGCTGAGTACTTACACTGGCAACTGGTGCAACTGGTGTTCCTGTTCCGGCATTAATTATTACCGGGGCTGATGCAGAAATACAACTTGATGTGCTGTTTTTTACAGTAAGGTTATAAGTACCAGGTATAACATTACTGAAACCAACAGCAGCCTGGTAGTTGATACCGTCAATGCTGTATAGAAGTGCTGCACCCAATGGGGCGGTAACTGTAATTGTTCCGTTTTGATTTACACATACGGGTTGTGTTACATTACTTACAGGTTGGGAAGGTACAGGTAAAGCTGGATTAACAGTAACAGCAGTCTGATTTGAAACACAACCCGAACCAGTGTTTTTTACGGT
>JBBQTZ010000082.1:0-17150 GCA_038234405.1 Chitinophagales bacterium | reverse complement strand
GCACGGTGAATACAAGGAAGAACTTTACTTTCAGGATGATCAACCGCCAACCTCCACAGGTGACCATGGCCTAAGTTGATAATGTGGGCGGCGGGTTTTGCCTGATAGTGCACGTCAAAGAAATTTTCACGTAAAAAGGATTCAAAACCTTCTTCTGCACCATGGTAAAGTTTTTTGAGTTCATCCCGTATTTCAGGAACGAGCACTTTTTGAATGGCTTGTGTATTTGGCACTATCTCACTCGAATTGCCATAATAGGTGCATAAAAAGGTATCTGTTGGCACGGGAGAACGATCTACATGAAACGAATAAACATCGGTTGGAAAAAACTCGAAGGCATCATCTCTTTCATAATACCTGATCAAATTAAGGATAGGCGCTGCCCCATAATTCTTCAACAGTTTCAAGTCATTTAAAATAATCTTACGGGCAAGCTGCCCTTGTTCAGTCAACTCAAGATCAAGAAGTTGTTCTTTATCAAGTTCAACCATATTTTCTGTTATTGCTACCTTTTTAACAATCTCAGAAAAATCACCTGTTAGTGTACGAGTCCAACAAATCGCATTCATTTCTCCACAAAATGGCGTGGAAACAAGGTCATGAAAATTAGCAACACCTTGAATTTGATTATCAGCAGGCGATACATTGATCATAATGGTTTAGATAAGTATAAAATTATTTAGCTAAAGTAGTGGTAAAGTTTGTCATTTGCCACAACCGGTTTGGCAAATTTGCGTTCAATAACAAGCAATGTATTTTAAATAGTCATAAGCAAAGGCGTTCATTTTGTTGCTGTGGGCTTGCGGATATACAACCCATTCAAAGTAAAGTTATCTCGTTAGCCGCAGTACTAACCTTTGAATCTATAGTGACCAATAATTTTAAAACTAAATAAGCAATCTTGAACCACTTGACCACCTCCAATATTATGTACTATAAAATTGTTTTTACTGTAAAGATTGGTTGAGTCGATAACGATGCCAATGTGAGTTAAGTTTCCCGGTAAACTCCAACAAACTATATCGCCAGGTTTATAGTTTGATGGTAGAGAAGTTATAAGTAATTGTGCTTGATGCATTCTAAAAAATGTCATGAGATTTGGTACTCTTCGATGGTCAATATTTTTATCTGTTGAGGATAAATTCCATTTGTGTGGATATTTGTCAAAATTAGCCAACATGTCTTCATGAACCTTTCGTTGTAAGTCGATTCCCATTTTTCGATATGCCCTTATAACTACATCGCTACAAACACCTTTGTTAGAAGGAATATCACCATTTGGATACGCAATAATAAAATAGGAAGGATCATAGGACACTTTTTGTAGCGTTAGTGAGATGGCTGAATCAGATAATCTGCCAAAAAAACTGGTGTCTTTTGGCTTAAAATTTATGTTGTTAAGGGAATTTGTTGACTGATTAGTATTACTACTGCAACCTGCAAGGCTGTATAACAAAATTAATATTTCACCTATAAACTTCAATTGTCAAATGCTTTTTAGTAAGTTCAAAAATATGTGAAAGTGTTCCCATACTTTTAAATAATTTTTTATTTCTTGTTAATTTATTGCTTTTGTTTAGATAGCGATAACGTTTTACCAAACAATATCATTTTAATGGTTTATGTCGCTATCTAGATATGGATAGGAGTGGCGGTGAAACCTGGAGCCAGGAGAATTAAAGCGTATAGCCTCAACTAAAGTTCTACAAAGAAATATAGCAGATAGCTCCTGGTTGTTTTATTAAAACTTTATTGTGAAGTGGTTTTTCTTTTAGGTTGTTGCCGCATTTCTTTCATTAATTGCTCATACGTTTTTAATGGTGCATCGGGTAGTTGTTTTATCCAGATATCTATTGTTTTTGTAGTGGCAGGTTTTGTTCTCAGCTTTACCGTTACTGCTATTTTTTTGCCTTTAAAATCTGCATCTACCCATAAACTGTTGCCTAAAAAACAGCCAACCGAAGCGGTAAAAATTATATGTGTGCTATCTAGTGGCAGATAGCGGCCGTTGCTTAATTGACCATCTACATTGATATAATTGTAAGTACCTTTTTTTAAACTATCTGTATAAAGGTTGATGTAGATACTATCAATGCTTTGAGCTTTAGTGACATTGGCCATACATAAAAAAGTACTTAGTATAAATAATTTCATTTGCGTTTTTTATAAAAAGTATAGAAAAAAACATGCCTTTTTTGTGTAATGCCTTGTTTTTTTTGCCACAAGAAATATTTTAACAAAACCTGTTGAATTATTTTATTGCTTGTGTTAAGTTTAATCGGGCTTTTGCAGTTGAAAATTTACTACGATTTTAACTACCAAAGCTGGGTTTATTATTTGTACCGTAGCAACGGTCTTGTAAGGCAGGTGGGCCCACCGCCACCTTTTACGCTAATATCTTCTCCTTTGTATTCTGTTACTTTACAGCCAGCTCGTTCCAGTGCAGCTTTGGTTTTTGGGTTGCCTGCCACTAACAGGCATTCTCCCGGGGCCAGGGCCAGTACATTACAGCCCATGCTTTCAAATTCCTCGTCGGGTACTTCTATTAACTGATACCCACGGGTCAGCAACAGATTGCGAAATACAATTGGCATTAAGGGTGAATAAACTACTGCTATTTTGGTATCAACCGGACTTAAAATTGACATCAGATGGAATACATCTGCCTGGCCCTTGTAATGTGGTAAAGGAACAGTTATTACAGCTACACCCAATGGTGTTAGCAATGCAGTTAACTGCCTGATGCCTTCCTCGTTGGTGCGGTAAGTGTGGCCAACTGCAAGTGTGTGCTCATCAAGCCAGGCCACGTCACCACCTTCCAGGGTGCCCGGTGCGGTAATGGTGCCAAGTATTGAAATATTGCTGGCTTCAAATATTTTCTTTTGGGCATCTGGTTCATTTGCTCTTGCTGGTTTGCCCATGTTACAAATAATCATACCTCCGTTGGTTGCAATAGATGCATCACGACAATAAATGGAATCCATATTTACGGTATCATCTTCTGGCAAATAATAAATTTCGGCTCCTTGCAGTTTTAGTAATGCTTCAAAACAAATGTATTCTTCGTTGGCAATGGTAATATTGGGTTTGTCAATAAAATTCAGTTGCTGCCAATGTTCATTAATGTGCTCATAGTTTATAAATGCTTGTGTAGCTCGTTTTATATAAATTGATTTAATTTTTCCAATGTCGGAGTGGGCAGTTGTTACCATGTTGGGGAATTTGTTTTATGTTAGTAAACTGTTTTTGAATATGATTATTTTTTATCCTTATTTTTCCATTGAATATAAATGTAAAATGGAACGCCTGCCATTAGTGAGATAAAGCCCCAATAAACTGTTTCTTGTCCGGAACCTGCAATGGCCCAAAGCGAAAAGGAGAATGCCAATATGGTTAATACAATTGTTGGCAACCAGCCCGGTGCAGTTTTTACAGTTGTCTCCAGTTTTATTAAAACATAAGCAGCCGTAGAAAAAAGATAGGGCACCAGCACAGTAATAGTAGTAAGTAAAATTAAAAATTTGAACTGCTCCTGCAGTCCCTTAGTGTAGTTCATTACCATTAATATAGAAATTAAAATACTACCAATTACAATACCAGCAACGGGTACCCCATTTTTATTTAATTTGCCAAATACAGGCGGAAAAAGTTTGTCTTTGGCAATGGCGAAAGGTATTTGTCCCTGTATTAATATCCAGCCATTTAGTGCGCCAAAAGCAGCTATTGCAACGCCTCCACTTACCCAGTAACGGGCGCCATTGCCCCAAATGATTACCGCTGCATCTGCAAGCGGCGTAACAGAAAGTTGCAGGTCTTTGGCTGGTATCATTCCCATTACGCTTACACTGCCAACTATATAAATACTGGCAGCAGTTAGCGTACCTAGCATGGTTGCTTTTGGAATCGTTTTTTCCGGATTGGCTACATTTCCGGAAGGGATGGTAGCACATTCAAGCCCAAGAAAAGCAAAAAATGTTAAAGCGGCGGTAGTAGTAATGGCAGAAAAATCACTGGTGCCGCTACTGTTAAATGGCATAAAATTTTGAAGCTGTATAAAGAATAAGCCACCAATGGCCACCATTACCAGGGGTATTATTTTTAAGATGGTGGTTATTAATTGAACTTTTCCGGAAGTTACAATACCCAATGTATTTACCCAGGTAAGTAGCCAAATGGCAGCCAAACCTGCAGCTATTGCCAGTACTGCATTGGTTACCAATGAAGGAAAAAATGTGCTTAATGCACTTACCAGCGAAACGGCAATAGCTGCGTTGGTACACCAAATAGAAATCCAGTAGCCCCATGCAACAAGAAAGCCTGTAAAATCTCCAAAAGCCTTGCGGGAGTAGGCATAAGGCCCACCATCGGCGGCAGGCATCAGTTTGCTTAAATTACTAAAAACTTTTGCCAGTAATAAGGCTCCAATGGTAGCAAACAACCAGCCTAATAAACTGATACTACCAAAACCTGCCAGTGCAGTTGGCATTAAAAATACACCGGCACCAATCATGTTGCCTACTACAAGTGAGGTGCTCGTCCATAAGCCTAATTTATTTTGCTTTCCTGCTGTTTGAGGCATCAGTTACTACAGTTTTTATTGGATGCGGAAGATACTGTTTTCAACTGACTAAAGAATAGGATTGATAAGGAGCGTAAAACAATTGCAGCAAATTTTGCGGAAGCCATGCTTAATAAAAGTATTTAATAAATAGTGTTATGGTTAGCACTATACAACAAATAGTAAGGAGCTTTTATACGAAAGCAACTGCACAAACAATAAATAATTGAAAGCCAATATTAATTTATTTTGATGGTAGATATTAATTTATAAATAGGCTGTACTAATTTTATTTGTGAAACATTAACAGGGCATAAGTTACCGTTAAACCCAGCTCAAAGTATAATCTTCATTTTCTAATGCTATGGCCGTTTCTGTTAGTTGTAATGGATGAAATGTGTCTATCATAACTGCCAGTTCTTTGGTGGCAGTTTGTCCAATACTTTTTTCTACCGTACCGGGATGTGGCCCATGCGGAATACCAGCAGGGTGCAAGGTCATCATACCCCTGCTTACATTTTTGCGACTCATAAAATCTCCGTCAACATAATACAGTAATTCATCGCTATCAATATTGCTATGGTTATAGGGTGCAGGTATAGCCTGTGGATGATAATCGTACAATCTTGGTACAAAGCTGCATACAACAAAATTATTGGCTTCAAAAGTTTGGTGTACAGGAGGAGGTTGATGCACCCTTCCGGTAATGGGTTCAAAATCATGAATGCTAAAAGCGAAAGGGTAACAATACCCATCCCAGCCAACTACATCAAAAGGATGATGGGCATAATGCAGTCCATACAACACTCCCTGCTTTTTTGTTTTGATGGTAAAATCGCCGGGCTTATCAATACTTTGCAGATGCTCCGGTGTTCGAATATCTCTTTCACAAAAAGGTGCATTTTCCAGCAATTGCCCATTTTTACTAACATATCTTTTTGGGTAGCGGATTGGGCTGAAAGACTCTACAATAAGCAACCTGTTTGCAGGCGTATCAAAGTGTGGCTGATAAATACAGCCACGAGGTATCAATAAATAATCTCCATAGCTAAAGGGCAGTTCGCCATATTGGGTTACTATTTTTCCACTCCCTTCATGTACAAAAATTAGTTCGTCTGCATCTGCATTTTTATAAAAATAGCTGGTAAGGCTTTCAGTAGGTGCAGCCAATACAACAGCACAATCCCGGTTAACCAATACAGCTTTGCGGCTTTGTAGATAATCAGCAATTTGCGGCAGTTTAAAACCTTCAAAACATCGGTGTTGCAGCATTTTTTCTTCCACCACTTTTGGCGTTACATCTATAGGTGCATCCGTTGCTATAATTTGTGTAGGTGGGTGATAATGATAAAGCAAAGAAGAATCGTTGCTAAACCCTTCGGTAGAAAATAACTGCTCAGAAAACAGGCTGCCATCTGGCTTTCTAAACTGAGTATGTCTTTTATGAGGAATGGTGCCTCTTGTTTGGTAATGTGGCATGGTAGTTATTTAAAAAATGGTTGGCTGTTTTAATAGGCTATCCAGTTCTGTTAAGCTCTCAAACAAGTATTTATAAGATGGTATTACAAAATATTGTTCTTGAAATTTATCTTTTATGTAAGGTATTGCCAAAATAGTTTCCACATTGTAAGGTATTCTTTTGGGTATGTTAGATGCAATGGCATACAGTGTTTCGCCGCTGCTGGAAAGAATGCCTGCACCATAAATTTTAAGTTCATCCTCTTCCTTAATTAAACCAAACTCAACTGTGTACCAATACAATCTGCTGATAGATTCAATAATTGCTGCATCATCAATATATAGCAGGGCAATAGTAGCCAGCTTCTCTAAAAATCTACAAAAATCCCTGGTAGCTAACAGTGGCACATGGCCCAAAACATCATGAAACATATCAGGTTCTTGCAGGTAGTCTAGTTCTTCCATAGATCGTAGCCAGGTACTTGCAGGAAACCTTCTTTGACCCAATAACTCAAAAAATAATTTATTATCAATCAACCCTGGTACAATTTCAATACGCCAACCTGTAATGCTGATGAGTTGCTTGTTTACTTCGTCAATATTTGGAATGCTGTTGGGGTTAAAACCGCACTGATCCATACCTTTTAAATAGGCTTTGGAAGCATACATTTCTATTTGCTCTATTTGGCCCTGGTATAACTGCTGCCATACCTGTTGGTGGATGGCTGTATATTTTTCGTACTGCTGCTGCATAAAGTAATAATAAATTTTATGGGTAGTTTAAAAAGGTGCAATATTTATTTTTTTTGGTAGCTGTGTACTTAGCTTACATCTGTTTTTGTTATAAATTTCCTCTTAAATCCTGTTCTCTTTCCAATGCTTCAAACAGGGCTTTAAAATTTCCTTTTCCAAAACTTTTTGCCCCTTTGCGTTGAATAATTTCATAAAATAAAGTAGGTCTGTCTTCCACTGGTTTAGAAAATATTTGCAAAAGGTATCCTTCCTCATCTTTATCAATTAAAATACCCAATTCTTTTAGGGGTGTAAGATCTTCATCAATATGACCAACCCTATCTAAAATGGTATCGTAATAACTATCGGGTATTTTTAAAAACTCTACGCCCCGGTTTTGTAATGCTGTAACAGTTTCTACTATATTGGCGGTAGCCAATGCTACATGCTGCACACCTTCACCATTATAAAAATCGAGGTACTCTTCTACCTGCGATTTCTTTTTGCCTTCGGCTGGCTCGTTTATAGGAAATTTTACAAAACCATTGCCATTACTCATTACTTTGCTCATCAGGGCAGAGTATTCAGTTGAAATATCCTTATCATCAAAAGTTAAAATATTTTTAAAACCCATCACATCTTCATAAAAATTTACCCATGGGTTCATTTGGTTCCAGCCAACATTACCTACGCAATGATCTACATACAAAAGGCCCGTGTCTGTTGGGTTGTAATTAGATACCCATGGTTTAAAGCCCGGCAAAAAAGCACCTTTGTAATTTTTTCTTTCAATAAATAAATGCTCCGTATCTCCGTATGTATGAATGCCACTCATAACCACTTCGCCTTGTTCGTCTGTTAATTTTGTAGGATGTATGCAGCTTTTACCACCCCTGCTGGTAGTTTGCTCCCATGCGGCGGTAGCATCCTCTACTTTAAGGGCTAAAAATTTTACACCATCCCCATGCAGGTTTACATGGTTGGCAATTTCGGTATTGGGCCTTAGTGAAGTTGTAAAAACAAAAGTTAATTTATGTTGGCGTACAACATAACTTACTTTTTCTTTAACGCCCGTTTCAGGACCTGCATAGGCAAGGCTTTTAAAACCAAAAGCAGTTTTATAATAATGGGCTGCCTGTTTGGCGTTGCCAACATAAAATTCAACATAATCTGTGCCTTGCAAGGGTAAAAAATCGGTGTGTAAATTGTTTGTTTGTATAGATGGTGCAATGGTATTCATGTGAAATACAATTAAAAAAATATAAAAATAGTTGAGTATTTGGCTGTGGTTAAAACAGCAGGAAGGTAGGTTCTACAAACGGGCATCTGTTGCCAGCGAAAGCAAAAGAAAAACGTATTTACAACGTTCGTCTGCAAATAATTTAAATGGATAATCTGGCCGCATCGTTTGGTAAAGTTAAGGTTGTTTTTTAAAAGTGGTTGTTTGCAGTTTATTAAAATCCAGATTTTGTAGTTTAAAATCAGTTACAGCTTTCAATTTAAAAATCTTGGTTAAAATAGATTGTTGTTTTAAATGTTTTTAAACCAAAAACAAAAGATACTTATCTTACATTTTTAGCTGTAAAAAATATTAGTATGTGCAATTTTATGGGTGTAAAGGTTTCAAAGATTAAGTTTATCCATCTGCTCCAAATAGAAAAAGACCTTGGCACACTTGCCGCAATGGCAGAACTGCACGAAATGCAGGATGGCTTTACGTATGGCAATTCGGTAGTAGTAAGAAAATTTGGTGAGCAGGATGTAGAAGCTGTAAGTATGCATTGGGAGTTTATTCCTGCCTGGGTAAAATCAATGGAAGAAGTAAAGGCAGCGAGAAAACAGGGAATTCCCTGGCTAAATGCCACAAGTGAAAAATTGCTAAAAAGTAATATGTTTAGAGATGCGGCATTAAATCGCCGTTGTTTAGTGCTGGCTTCACATTTTTATGAATGGCGCAGGTATAAGCCTTTAGGTGCCAAAAAGGATATTGCTTATCCCTATACCATTGGAGTTACAGGGGCAGATTATTTTTATATGGCGGGTATCTGGCAAACCTTTACAGATAAATCTACCGGTGAAATGATGGATACCTTTGCCATAGTAACAACGGCGGCTAACGAATTAATGCAAACTGTTCATAACTCAAAAAAAAGAATGCCAACCATACTTACAGAGGCCCTTGCTTATGATTGGGTAATGAAAGATTTGCCTGAGGATCACATAAATGCTATTGCTGCCTTTCAGTTTCCATCCGAAAAAATGTATGCCCATACCATTGCAAAAAATTTTAAAATACAGGAATCTCCTACTGAAAAATTTGAGTATGCGGAACTGCCCGAACTTGGTAGCATTTTATGATGGTAATTGCAGTTAGCAAGTGATATTAGTACTGTAGCTGTTCGTTTTCAAGAGGTTATATTTTCTATTTTAACCGCACTATTTCCGCTTATTTTGGATTAAAAGATTGTGTTTGGGTACTTTTATATCTTTTTAACTGAATATTTTATTTTGTATTTGGCGTAAAATACTTTTATGCTTGTGTGGCCTAAAACTAAGTAACTAACAATTTCGTACATTGATTGGGAAGTAATAAAGGTAGTTAATGAGCAGCCTTTGCAACTTAATACAGATGGGCGTGTTTGTTGCCGGTGCTGTAAACTACTAAAACTACGGGACATTACAAGGTAAAATGTAATTAACCATCACCTAAAAACGAGTACAACAATTTGAAATACCTGCCTTTTTACGGGTGCATCCCAAATTGTCGCAGCAACAAGCGGTTGGTGTCCTCCACGACCGAAATCAGGAGCAACAACTTGGGATGCACCCCTTTTTACTTACTCTGTTAAAAACAATTTACTTTTGATTACCTGGATGTATGATTAGCACTTATGTAGAGCAATCAATTTTTTAAAAAATGCCAATCAACAAACGAAAGCAAAGTTTATTATAATGAATAGTAAAGAATTTATTGAATCAGGTATTTTGGAGTTGTATGCAGTAGGTATGGCCAGCATTACAGAGCAAGAGGAAGTTATATTTAGAGCACAAAATGACCCTGCTATCCGGGAAGAACTGTTAGCTATTAGCAAGTCGTTTGAGTTTGTTGCTATGGAAAACAGCATTGCACCTGACCCCATCATCAAGCCATTTTTAATGGCTACAATTAACTATACAGAGAGAATTTTAAACGGAGAAGCTATCACTGAACCACCCCTGCTGCATCAACATTCTACAATAGATGATTATGCTCCATGGCTTAACCGGACAGATTTGGATTATACCGAATCTGAACCTGTATTTGCTTACATAATAGGCTATACAGAAAAAGTAACTACAGCCATAGTTTGGTTAAAGGAAATAGCACCACAAGAAGTACATGATGATGAGCTTGAAAGCTTTTTAATTGTAGAAGGTAGTTGTAATATTATTGTTGAGGGAGCAATAAATAAAATGGCTGCCGGCGACTACTTTGCCATTCCTTTACATAAAAATCACTCCATACAAGTTACATCTGATCTACCTTGCAAAGTGATTTTACAAAGAGTTGCAGCATAAAAAAATGCTAATCTCACTGTAAGGCATTGCTATTTTTTTACTAGTAATATGCGTTAAGTGAGGTTGTTAAAAATTAGTAAACTAAGTTTTAACTTTACTGAAACGCAAAATCAACCATTTTTGCAGATATTATTTAATATTAAATTTTAGTACACCTTTTGTTTTTTAATTAAATCTATCAAAATATGAAATTTGTAGCATCAAGATTGTCTGAAGGAAATAAGTTATTTCCGTCAGAAATAATATTGGAGGTAAGTGGAATTGAAATAAAAATTCCCGGTCTTTTAAGCAGCGATACTAAGTTTATCAGCTATGATGGTATTTCTGCAGTTGAAATAAATTCACCTATGATAGGTTTTTCAACTATTACAATATTCCACAGTGGAAATAAAGTAACTGCTCATGGGTTTTCAAAAGATGATGCTAAAGCTGTAAAAGATGAAATTGAAAAACGAAAATCAAAAAATAGGAATTAGTAACAGGAATATTTACAGATTGATTCTTACATCGTAGTATCAATGATTAAATGTTTTTTTTAATTTCGATCTAATAAAATCATTGCTCCAATACATCTACCTGGTAATAGACATGCATAAAGCAATACCTAAACCAGCTTTTGTAGTTAAAGCTTTTTGTTGCATCGATTCTTTGAATAGCTAAGTATTTCTGAATATTTTTAAACATCTTAGTAGTTTACCATTTGTTTCAAAAAAAACCTGAAACACTTGGTTGTATTGCACTTGTAAACATCCTTATGATTTCATAAACAAATCATGGCTTAAACACTTCTAATTAAACTATAATAATTCCCAATGTGATAACAATTTTCCTCGATCTTGCAAATTAAATTCGCAATATTTCGTTTATCCACATTAATGAACGTATAAGTTGTATAAAAGGCAGACAATTTTTTTTTGGCTTTTTTAAAGTATGGCACTATCCTTGAAAAGTAAAAAGAAAACTAGTAATTTTAACATTGATACTATTGATGTTACCCTACAATTTAACATGTTTAGAAAAAAAAAGGTATAAATGATTCTATCTTTTTATTAAGATGGCTTTCACTTGTAGCATTTTCCCCCTAAAAAGGTAAACTAAACTTTTAAATTGAAATGTTTATTTTACCCCAGATATTATAAATTATGAAAATATTTATTACAGTCTTCGTTTTTTGTTCATTCTTCCATGTAATAAATGCGCAAAATCTTCACTTTACATTAATGGCCGGTGTAAGTAATTACCAGGGAGATTTGCAAAGCAAAAGATTCACCTTTAACCAGGCTCATCCTGTATTTGGCATTGGTGCAATGTATGAATTGTCTGATAAACTATTTATCAGGGCTGCTGCCAGCTTTGCTACTGTTAGTAGCGATGATAAAAATGGAACACTCAATAAAGACAGAAACCTTAGTTTTTCTTCTCCTATTACAGAGGCTCAGCTCGGCCTGGAATATGATTTTTTCAGCCTGTATGAAAGAAGTTTTACACCTTATATTTTTGCAGGTATTGCTGCATTTCGTTTCAACCCGTCGGCCATCGATTCAGCAGGTAATAAGGTATATCTAAGGCAATTGAGTACCGAGGGTCAAGGGTTTTATCTTAATAGAAAACTATATGATAATAAGCAAATTGCCATACCATTTGGCGGCGGAATTAAAATGGCATTAAGTGATGATATCCGCCTTAAATTAGAAGTAGGTATTCGTTATTTATTTACAGATTATTTAGATGATGTAAGTACAACATACCCCGATGGTGCGTTACTTTTAGCTACAAAAGGGCCTCAGGCTGTTTCACTTTCGTATAGAACTGATGAAATTAAACCTGCATTTACTTTTCCTTCAGGTGCTAAAAGAGGCAACCCTTCTGTAAAAGATCTTTACTATTTTACAGGGCTAACTATTAGTTTTAGGCTTGCACCCGGGCAGGGTGGGGGCGGTGGTGGAAAAAAAGCTCAATATGGATGTCCGGTAAGGGTTTATTAGCAGGCTTATCAGGTGTTGGTTTTACAATAGAGTGATTTAAAAATGTTATCAACGTTTAATACTGCTAAAACAGCTACATATTCTTCTTTTTTGATAAAAATATATTTCTGCTTTTTTACCTTAAGCCCTTAGCTTATTTTTGAAGCCGACATGCTTAAAAATCTCATTTCTTTTTCTAAAAATAAACCTGTGTTATCGGTGGGTTTTTTATTTGCTACGTCAAGTTTGTTATTTGGCACCTGGGTAGCAGCAATACCTGGTATTAAAGATAAATTGCTTCTATCTGATGGAAGCCTTGGACTTTCTCTCTTACTATCGCCACTTGGGGCTATTACCGGCATGTTACTTTCTACAAGGGTTTTTAGTAAAATTCCTGTAGGTAGGTGGATGTTATTTGGTTATTTAACTATTTGTTTGCTGATGGTAGCGCAAATTAATTCCATTAACAGGCCAATGTTTTGGGGCTGTTTATACCTGTATGGACTGTTTAGCTTTTTAAATGGTGTGTCATCAAACGCTACTGTAAACCTGCTCGAAAAAAAGCAAGGAAGTTTATTTATGAGTACCTGCCATGGAATGTATAGCCTCGGTGGAGTTGTAAGCGCTGGTTTGGCAGCTCTGCTTTTTTACTTTCATATTTCCTCTGCATTGCAAATAATAATAGTAGCTACTTTAATTGCTATCACCATCTTTTTTAGCAGACATTACTTACTAGCCAATAATGATATTATCCACTCACGTTCTGGCATTAAGCTGCCCTCGTTATCTATTTTAGGCATATCATTTATTTGTATGGTTACTTTTATGGCAGAGGGCTGTGTAGCCGATTGGAGCGCCATTTACATGAAAGAAATTATGCTTGCTCCTAAAGCAATGCTAAGCCTTGGCTATTTTGGCTTTTCTTTAGCCATGACTGTTGGCAGGCTTAATGGTGATAATTTAATTGCAAAAATTGGTAGTAAAAATATTGTAGTAGGTGGTTGCATTATAGCATCTGTTGGGTTTTTAATGGTTGTAACTGCACCTGTTATAATAATGGCAATTGCAGGTTATTTATTAGTGGGGATAGGTTGCTCCAGTATTGTGCCAGTGCTGTTTAGTGCCTCGGCTAATATTCCCGGGGTAAGTACTGTAGAAGGTTTTGCCATGGTTACAACCGGTGGCATAATTGGGTTTTTAGCCGGCCCATCTGTTATAGGATTTATTTCAGAAAAAACAGACCTTTCAAAGGCACTTTCTCTATTGGTTATAATGGCTTTACTTGCTGCTATTGTTGCCTGGCGCAACCAGTTTTTAATCAATAAATCAAAATTTATAACTGAAGATGGATTTGATGAGCAGTTGTATTAGTAAACAAAGGGCTTAAATAAACAAAGGCTTACCAATATTGATAAGCCCTTGTTGCAGGTAAATTTTTTTTACAATGTTGTTATTTCAAACTTTTTAGTAAATCTTCATTCAGCTTTACGTAATCGGTGTTTTTAGCTGTAGTAGCCAACTCTAACGATTTGGTAGCAGCAGTAATTGCATCTGCTTTTTTACCCAATTTTACCAGGCAATTAGCACGCTGGTATTGCACCCAGTATGCTGTTGGATTGTTTTCAACCGCTTTATTAAACCAGGTTAGTGCCTGAGAAAGATCCTTATTATTATCCATATAATACATAGCTGCATTAAAGTATGGCAGGTTGTCTTTGGTCATAATATTTTCAATCTGCTTCATTACTTTAGTTTCAACATCGGCACTTATTGGTAAAGCAACGGTTGTGTTTTCCCATGTAAATAAAAGATCGCAACTATTACCTTTTACATTGGCAAACTGTATAGCAAAGGTTTCTGTTTTGTCTTTATTAGTTGAAGGGGTTGCATTTACCCTTACAACATCACTCTCTTCTTTGTAAGCAGAAGGGGAGGTTACATCCAATTGTTTTGTGATGATAAGTACCCAGCTATCTTTACCCGGAATAGTTAATAATCCGTATTTACCTGCTGCTATATTTTTTCCGCCAATTATTACTTCATCCGAAAAATTAATAGTAGTAGCATTGTTGGCTCCTGTACGCCATACTTTTCCAAAAGGTACTAACTCACCCATAGCAGTTCGTCCTTTTAAATTGGGCCTTGAATAGGTTAATTCTATTGAACCCAATGCAAAGTTTTGTTTAATTGTTTGGGTTGTACTTGGTGCAGGCGTATTAAGTGTTTGTGCCATGCTGCTGCTGTACAAAGCAATTGCTGCAATCGTTAATAATTTTTTCATGATTTTTTTTGTTTAGGTAGCGAAACTACTGCCTTAAATATTTAGTTCAAAGAATCTTTTTATGAATGGCCATAAATTTTGTACTTAAAATTAATTTTAAAACTTTTGGCACATAATTAATTTTTGCATTTTAAATGGTCGAATCGCCAGATAGTAAGCAAGGATATAAGCTATGGCTACTGTAATTAAATATTTCTATGGAATTTATAGCTAATAAAACTGATTTTTATACGTATTGGCATTGGATAAGAAAACTGATTTTAATCAAAAAAGGCAGTTTCCAAAACTATATAAACTGAAAGTTATTTTCGCTAGTGCCATATTTCATGTTCACTAAAATTGGCGGAATTTTCGATTGAAAGCATACTGTTGTTTGCTGAGAAAAAATATATTTATTAAAATAGTAGCGGGCAAAAGGCTGGCAGTAAAATTTGACAAAAAGTTGATCTTGCTCACAAGAAATATAGGAAAAACAAGTTTAATTAGTTCCTGCGCTGTTCCAACATTCGATGCCAATTTTGGATCATTTAATTTTACAGATGGTTAATCCCAGGGCAACTTTTCTATTATGATAGATTCAAGTAATAATATTTAATTAAAAATTAATACTGAAGGTAAAACTGATTCTTTTTTATTCATGTACTTGAAAGATGGGAAAACCGATGTAAAGTTCAGCTACATGGCAATCTCCATTAACATTCGTAAAAAAATTTTTCTACTGCTCCAAAAGCTTTTTGCTAAAATGAAATATTGTTAGCGTCAGACTCTGCCCGGTGTTTATTCTTTTCTAGCGCCAGCCTTTTATGGCAGCAGTAAAAAAAATATTGTTCAGTAACCAATAGACATCGGAGGAAGTGCACGGCTTGCAGATGAATAAACTAATAGCTGAATGTATCTGAATGTATTTATGGAACTTAATACGACCGGTGATGAGACCTGCCGCTAAATGAGAACTACGTGTGTAGAATAACAACAGCAGCATAAAACCTGGTAATTTAAAACAAAACATACCTACACTTTTATATTTTTTTTGCATTATTTGCCTTTATTGATAGTGTACTCTTACTTCCACAATTCTATAGTAATTTTAACATTTAATAAATCGCACTTTCGTGGCAAAGACTATTTTTGTGTAAATAAAAATTATGAAAAAAATACAAACCTTACTTGCTGCATTCTTAATTATTTCTTTTACTGCTTTTTCTCAATCAACTAAGCGTCAATCTACGGATCATACCCAAATAGTAAAGCTTGGTCTAAATACTTTTTTTGATACAGATGAATTTCCATTTTCAATAAGCTGGGAAAAAAAAATAGGGGATAATCAATCTCTTCAAATAGGTTTTTTACCAAGATTCAGATCTTACGAAAATGATAAAACAAACGGCATAGGATTTAATGTTGCGTATCGTAAGTACATTTCAAAAAATAAAACTGGTATTAATGGATTATTTATTTCACCCATTGCAAAAATTGGTTTTTTAAAAGAAGAAAATTCTTACAGCTATAATGTTCCTCCACAAGTTATTTCTACAAAAAATACTACCAATATTACACAGTTTAGTGCAGGCTTTGTATTTGGGCAAAACTGGGTTTTTAAAAGTGGTTTTTCTTTTGAGGCAAGCGGCGGTATCGCTTATTATAATTCCACCAATAAATATTCCAATTTAAACGCTGGAGTGCAATCAAATAATACTGATAAAGAAGCTGGATTATTACCGCAGTTACAAATTAGTTTTGGATATGCTTTTTAAAACAAAAAATACAATTAAACTTCCATACTTTTTTGCACCATTGTTGGTATTGATACTACTAAGCAAGGGTGATGTTTAAAAAAAAATTAACTGAATTGAATAAAACCATTCCCGGCATTTTAACCCAGATTTTGCAGTTGACAATCTATTTATCCTCCTTCAGAAATACTTTTAAACTGTACGGCTATGCACGTCAGAATATTTTTACTCCTCAAAATAGTTTACTTTTTTTTAGCAAAATCACCTGTAACAGTTATCTGTATTGTATTTGAAAACACTTGTAACGACTTCAACAGCGAAATCCGGGTAGAGCTGGTAGTCTAGTTAAGGCTCTGTGGTGTTGTTGAACACTCTTACATTGACTACCGGAATAGCATCTATTTTTTTGATGTAGAGATGGAATACCAACAGGGATATAAAAAGATAAGGACAGCAGTTAGTGAGCGAATCAAATAGTGAATAAATACGATTGTTTTTATCAATTTAATGCACAATTATTTTTACTTTTTACAAGTAATATTTTTTTGATGGCTCTGTGTAAACACAGAGGGTGTATATGCAACAGCTAGCTATTAATCCTTGAATGCTCCTTTTTGCTTATTGCCATATCGTTCATGGTTTTGCCCATTACTTGGAAATTTTATTATTTAACGGATGAGTTAAATGGATTGTAAGATGCCAGGCAAGTAAATTTCCCTTTAGAATAAATCCTTCTTTCTTTGTGTTCACTTATACAAAAGCGTTGGTTTTTATTTCAATTATTTTATCTTTTGCTGCTACAACAAGAGCAACTGCTTTCTAAAATGTGCGGTAAACGATTTTAGCACTTTTCATTTCCATAAAAA
>JBBQTZ010000081.1:0-17339 GCA_038234405.1 Chitinophagales bacterium | reverse complement strand
ATTTTGTATTTATCCATTTATATGCACAAAGCAACGCAACTTTATAAAAGTTTGAAATAATATTTTAAGCAAAATTTAGAACAATTTAATTTGGTGATTGGTTACATACAAAAAAAACTATGCAAGTTAAAAGTTTGATTTTTTCTTTATTGGTATTTAATTCCTTTCTATGCTTTAGTCAAGGCAACTCAATAGAAATGTTTAATAAGCAAAAACAACAGATTAACCGCAATGGTATGTTGGTATTGGGTGGATGGAGTATCTCTAATATTGCATATAATGCCATTGCAGGTGCCAATGCCACCGGCAGCAAGCAATACTTTCATCAAATGAATTTAATTTGGGGTGGCATTAATCTCGGCTTATCTACAATAGGTTTTTTGGGCAGTAAAAAAAAGTTAGTTGCAAACACCGGCCAAACATTCAGGCAGCAAAGCATTGTTGAGAAAACTTTTATATTTAATGCAGGGCTCGATGTAGCCTATATTGTTGGGGGACTATATTTAAAGGAAAAGGCCAACAATAAGCCAATGGACTACGACCGTTTAAAAGGCTACGGTCAAAGTATTATTATACAGGGGGCAGCACTTTTATTATTTGATGGAATTATGTTTGCGGTACATTCCCATCATGGCAAAAAACTGTATAACCAAACTGGTTTACAATTAGCCGTTACAGGCAATGGCATTGGGTTTGTTTTGCCATTATAATGTGCTAATTCATCATCAATATGTTCACGCTTCTTTGTAAAATATTAAAAGCTATCTCGGCCATTAAATTTTCTTTATCTAAGGTTGGGTTCACTTCTGTAATTTCAAAACAACAAATTTTTCTGTTTTGCATAAACTTGCTAATAAGGTCTTCCACCTCCCTTTCTCTAAGCCCGTTACTTACCGGAGTACCTGTACCTTTAGAGATGGAAGAGTCAAGGCTATCTACATCAAAACTTACATAAATATCAGTACAATCAGAAAGATGGCGGATAACTTTTCTACTTACACTTTCGGCACCATTGCGCCGTACTTCGCTTGTAGTAATCACCTTAATGCCATATTTTTCTATCAACGCTTTCTCCTCTGCTTCAAAATCCCTCAGTGAAATAAATACGATGTCTTCGGGTAAAATTTTTGGAAATATGCTACCGATATGTTTAAGTTTTTCCCAGAGCTTGACTGTTTTTTCATCAAGATCATGCACAGCGCATTCTTGATTATTTTCACCAATGGCAGTTGCAAGGCACATACCATGCATATTGCCTGTAGGTGTTGTGTAAGGTGTATGTAAATCAGCATGGGCATCTATCCAAATAGCACCTAGTTTACTTTTAGGTTTAGCTATTTTTATACCGGCAATGGTACCCCCGGCAGTACTATGATCGCCACTTAATACTACCGGAAAAAAATTACCTTTAATAGAATCGCTTACGGCTTTGCTCACTCTTTCGTACATGGTTACCATACCGGTAATCCGCTTGGCATAGGGAGATTGAATGGGCTCAAAAAGAAGATTATTTTCAACCTCAATTTTTTCTGAAGGAAAGTGTATAAAGAAATTACTCATAAAATCCAGCGCAGCAATTTTTATGGCATCTACTCCAAGGCTTGCACCCCGTGTGCCAGCACCAATTTCACTAGGCACCTCTATTAACTTTATGTTTTTCATGCTTGAGTTTATTAGTTCAGTTAAAGCAGAGGTAAAGTATTGGTGGCAAACAATCCAGTTTCTTTTTAACTATATGAGTTGAGTTTTTAGCGTTAAACCCATCTCTAAGTTACAAAATTTGGGTTTAATAGCGTAAAACGCAAATCTAAAGGATTCCCTCCAAAGGATTGCAACCTTTGATGGTACCAAAAGTTTGAAGCGGAATAAAGCGGGTAAACATATCTTCACTGTACCAGTTTTCTTTTTTAGTTTTTTTTATAACTTCCTGGTGTTCCCTCATTTGGTACGCAAAGGCTTTCATATCTTCTTTATTTTGCCAAATACTGAAAGTAGCTTGTTTAATGAAAGGCATTTCACCAATGCCAACAGAGGTAATAAAACCTTTGGCACCATCCATTTGCACTGCTACTTTACCCACATTGCTCCAAAAGGCTGTAAGTTTAGATAGCCGGATACTTGCTCTTGTAAGCACTGCAACAGGGCCATTGTAGTTGTTTTGTTTTGGGTGTTGTCCAAAAGGTTCTTTTCCATCCCACTTGCCATGTCCTTCTATTGGTTCTAAAAAAATAGTCCAGGTTTCGGTATTAAAAAAATTTAGCCATCGCTTAATAAAAGAACCAAATAAACTAAAGTGCAGTTCATTTTTGTTTATCGTATCTATATTACTTCTTACAGTTAAAATGCCCCATTGCTGCCAATCTGGATTTTTATCAAAGGTTCCGTTTTTACCACAGCCTAATAATTTGTAAAAGGATATTTTTTTATTTAGCCAAAGCGGAATATGGTGTACAGCCATGGCCAAAATGGCAATAGAAATATATTTTTTGGGGTATCTAATAATAGTAAGTGTAACCAGCATATTGCAACAATAACAAGAATTTGTTTAGTAAAGTTGTTTTAAATATAAAATGAACATTTACTACAAAGAAAAAATAAATTAACCGCAAATCGTTTATTTTACTTATCAAAATGGAGAGTAAATTGCTTTTAGTGCTCATCGCTATGGATGGCGTTTAGTTAACTGTAATTATTTATGCTAATAAGATGACGTCTATTTTTAAAAGCAATTAGTTACAGTAAATTTTTTCACCTTTAGCATAATGCAAATTTTATAAATTTGATAGTTCAATTTTTGGTGCTTTATAAATTGACGCAGCGCCTTGAGTTTGGAGAAGATACTAACCACGGCCTTGCCTCGGTCGGCTGTGCCCACCTACCGCAATCCGGGGCAACAATTTAAAATGTACCCAAATTTTTCTTGGCTTTAAATATGACTATTCTTAAACGAACTTGATACAACAGTATCAAGTAAACCAGTCAAACCGTCCCGGTCTCACTGGATTCTTAAACCAACTTGATACAACAGTACTCATTCTGCTGTGTTTCAGCTATCAACTTTACGCCGTATTGTAGGTAGATGTTAGGTTCAACAGGAGTAATAATTCATTTTCAATCAAAACAATCCACAACCTTTCTACTAACTGAGTGTTTTACATTTGTAACACATAAATAAAAATATGGCATATCAATCGCTTGAAGCATGTTTACTGGATTTGGAAAAAAATGGACAGTTGGTAAGAATTAAGGAAGAGGTAGATCCTTACCTGGAGATGGCAGCCATACATTTAAAGGTGTATGCAGCAGGAGGGCCGGCCTTGTTATTTGAAAAAGTAAAAGGTAGCAAGTTTAGAACTGCTTCCAATATATTTGGTACCCTGCAACGGAGTAAATTTATTTTCAGGCATACTTTACAACCCGTACAGCAACTAATAGCACTAAAAAATGATCCGATAAAAGCAATTAAACATCCAATACAAAATTTTGCAGTTGGCCTGGCAGCCTTAAAAGCTTTACCACTAAAAAATCCAATTACAAAACCGGTATTATTTCAAGAGATTTCCATTACCGATATACCTCAAATTCATCATTGGCCAATGGATGGAGGTGCATATGTAACCCTTCCGCAAGTATATACAGAAGATATTGACAAGCCCGGAATTATGAATGCTAATCTTGGCATGTATCGCATTCAACTTTCGGGCAATGAGTATATTCCCAACGAAGAAATTGGATTGCATTACCAATTGCATAGGGGTATAGGAGTGCATCAAAATAAGGCAAATAAAAAAGGGCAGCCACTAAAAGTAAGTGTATTTGTGGGCGGGCCACCTGCCCATAGTGTAGCTGCGGTAATGCCATTACCTGAGGGTATTAGTGAAATGACTTTTGCAGGTGTTTTGGGCAACCGGCGTTTTAGATATACTTATATTGATGGCTACTGCCTTAGTACCGATGCCGATTTTGTAATTACAGGTGAAGTTTATCCACAGCAGAATAAGCCGGAAGGGCCTTTTGGTGATCATCTTGGGTACTATAGTTTGCAACATGATTTCCCTTTAATGAAAGTACATAAAGTGTATGCAAAGAAAAATGCCATCTGGCCATTTACCGTTGTTGGGCGTCCACCGCAGGAAGATACCAGCTTTGGGCAGCTAATACATGAAATGACCGGTACTGCTATACAGGCAGAAGTACCCGGCTTAAAAGAAATACATGCAGTTGATGCATCTGGTGTACACCCGCTGCTACTCGCTATTGGCAGTGAAAGGTATACTCCATACACTCCTGCCAAGCAACCGGCAGAAATATTAACCATTGCCAATCATGTATTGGGAACAGGGCAGCTTAGCCTCGCAAAATTTTTATTTATTACTGCCGGTGATGAGCCCTCTCTAACAACACATGACATCCCTGCATACCTACAGTATATTTTAAAAAGAATTAACACCTCAAGAGACATTCATTTTTACACCAATACCACCATTGATACACTTGATTATTCCGGAACTTCTTTAAACAGTGGCAGCAAGGTAGTAATTGCTGCGTATGGCGAAATTTTGCGTTCATTGGTTGCCGAAGTGCCCGGGGGATTAAAAAATCTGGATGGTTTTAATAACGCAAGGATAGTAATGCCGGGCATTGTAAGTTTACAAACAACAGCATTTACCAGCTATGCTGCAGCAGCGGTAGAAATGCAAAACCTGCACCAGCAATTAAAAGACTTGGATTTAACCGGCCTCGTTTTTATAACAATTGGTGATGATGCAAATTTTATAGCCGAAAGTTTAAATAATTATTTGTGGGTAACCTATACAAGATGTAACCCATCGCATGATATGTACGGCATCAATTCATTTACTACCAATAAGCATTGGGGTTGTGCCGGTCCGGTAGTATTTGATGCAAGGATAAAACCACACCATGCCCCTCCTGTAATTTTAGATGAAGCCACTGAAAAAAGTATTGAAAAATTTTTTGAAAAGGGTGGCAGTTTGTACGGAGTGCTTGCGTAATGCTTGTAAAAGTTGATGGCTTAATTAAGTTTAGCTTTTAGTTGTATTTATTAAACCTAAAAAACATACATCTTTACACAATCGTTTGAGTATCGAATGATAATGAATTAACTTTTTACAAAAATACTTTTATGAAATATTCACTTGTAAGTTTTTGTCTTGCACTTTCATTTACAACATTTGCGCAGCAAAAGCAGGTTCCTTTATTGGTAAATAAAGATCAAAACAGTTTGCTTTGGGAAGTGAGTGGCAATGGTTTAACAAAATCAACCTACCTGTTTGGTACTTTTCACCTTATGTGTAAAAATGAAATTAGTTTTAGCAGTCAGTTAAAAACAGCCGTGCAAAATGCCAATTCAATTTATCTTGAGCTTGATATGGACGATCCAAAAATGATGATGAGTGGCTTGATGATGATGAACATGAAAAATGGTAAAAAGCTATCGGATTTGTATACGGCGGCCGAATATGCTAAACTGCAGCGGTTTTTCAAAGATTCGTTGAAAATGCCTTTTACGTTTTTTGAATCAATGAAACCATTTTTGTTGGTAGCAATGCTATATCCTAAAATGATGCCTTGCAAAACAGTAAGTGGAGTAGAAGAGGAGTTGATGAAAATAGCCAAACTAAACAAAAAAGAAATTAAAGGATTAGAAACCTTGCAGCAGCAAGCAGCCGTTTTTGATAGTATTCCTTACAAAGAACAAGCAAAAGAATTATTGAAATCCATCGATAGTATGAAGGCTGGTAAAAAAGAATTTGAAAACATGCTAGCTGTTTATAAAAGTCAAAAGCTTTCTGCCATTGAAGCGCTTTTTAGCAAAAATGAATTTGGCATGCAGGAGCATGAAGATATTTTGTTGTACAACCGAAATAAAAATTGGGTAAAGCAACTAAAAGTAATCATGCAAGCCGAGCCAGTATTAGTTGCTGTTGGTGCAGCACATTTGGTAGGTAGCAAAGGCCTTATTGCCTTGTTAAAAAAAGAAGGGTATAAGGTAAGGCCATTGATAAATAAGTAATGGGATAAACGCTGCCAGTAATTTTAATTGTCTTTATAATTTTTTCCATCACCAAAACCAACTATAAAATTGGGCGTATAATGGGTTAAGTAAATGTATGTAGCCTGTTTTCAACAACTATCTAGTAAAATGCCAACTTGAAAACTATTTACTTTCACCAGCCTTTAACCTAAATCGCAAAGAATCTATCAGTAAACACAAGCCGGCTTGAAAAACTACCAGGGCAAATGTTCCGTACCAGAACCAACTGCCCTGTTGCAACTTATTAAGGCCGGCATCAATTGCCATAGATAAGCCTGCACCTGTGCAAAGTAACCCTCCAACTGCCTGAATTAGCCAGCGTAATTTCAACTTCTTGTTCATATTTGTATCATTTTATAATTACCCATTTGCTGCAAATGGCATTACTTACAATTTTTATTAGCTATAGTTAACTGTAAAAGTGGCATCAGTTATAAAGGGATTAAAATGAATAGGTATGGCTATCTCAACTCTTCAAAATAAAATGAAGACATGTATAAAATGCAAATTGAGTTTTTATACCTGCAGATTAAGTTTACAGTTGGGTTTACATTACAGCAATAATGTTTACCAAATCGTTTATTTGTTGTTGGCTTACGCCAAGATGGGTAACCATTCTTACCTGTGTTGTAGATACAGCCATGGCTAATACTTGTTTTGTAGCCAGAAAATCTGTAAAGCTAACGGGCGAAAGAGGAGCCATCACATCAAAAATTAAGATATTAGTTTCTACAGGCATTATATTGGCAACAAAACTTTTTTTTGCCAATGCAGCAGCGATTTGTCTGGCATGCTGATGGTCATCCTCCAGCCTTTCTATATTGTTTTGCAGTGCATAAATACCTGCTGCAGCTAGGTAACCTGCCTGTCGCATTCCTCCACCAAAGCTTTTTCTCACCCTTCTTGCTTTTTGAATATATGGCTTTTTGCCCAATAATAAACTACCTACAGGTGCACCCAATCCTTTGCTAAGGCAAATAGAAATACTATCAAATATTTCACCATATTGCTTAGGTGTTTCTTTTTTTGCAACCAATGCATTCCAAAGCCGGGCACCATCAAGATGAAGTTTTAAGGAATTTTGCAGGCAAACTTCTTTTATTTTAATAAAGTTGTTAAAATTATAGCATGCACCGCCACCACGGTTGGTGGTGTTTTCTACACAAACGAGGCTGGTTCTTGCCAAATAATCATACAGTGGATTAATTTTTTCTATTACCTGTTCAGCCGTAATTCTTCCATTTTCACCATCAATTAGTTTTACCTGGCTACCACTGTTTGAAGCTATGCCACCGCCTTCATATATATATACGTGGCTTAGTTTGTCACAAATCACTTCGTCTCCTGGTTGGGTATGGCATTTAATAGCAATTTGATTGGTCATGGTACCACTCGGACAAAATATGGCAGCCTCCATTCCAAACATTTCGGCAGTTATGGCTTCTAACTTATTAATAGAAGGGTCTTCACCAAAAACATCATCGCCAACAGGTGCGGTAAACATGGCAGAAAGCATTGCAGGTGTTGGCATTGTAAACGTATCAGACCTTAAATCAGTAATCATTTTGCAAATGTAATAAGAACAATCTGTTCTGATTCTAGCTGTTTAATCAATATTAAATAGGCATTTGCAAAATTTCAGACAGGGATATGTTCGATTATTTTCAGCCTTTTTTAGCATAGTTATATGAAATACAGAAATCTAACTGTACTTTTGCAAACAATTTAATTATTTTAGGCGTATGCTGTTATCTTTTACAAAATAGCATCCTCTATAGCTGTTATTTTGATACATAGTCTTTTCTGAAAATAAAACACGTAAATGAGGCAACTTAAAATCGCAACCCAAATTACCAATCGTGACTCACAGGCGGTTGAAAAATATCTACAAGAAATATCTAAAATTTCGATGATTTCTCCTGAGGAGGAAACCATTCTTGCCCAAAAAATAAAAATGGCCGATCAGCGTGCACTAGATAAACTGGTACAGGCAAATCTTCGTTTTGTTGTTTCTGTTGCCAAACAATACCAACACCAGGGTCTTTCTTTAAGTGATTTGATTAATGAAGGAAATTTAGGTTTGATAAAAGCCGCACAGCGCTTTGATGAAACAAAAGGATTTAAATTTATATCTTATGCCGTTTGGTGGATACGTCAATCAATTTTACAAGCCCTGGCCGAACAGGGAAGGCTGGTAAGGTTGCCACAAAATAAAATAGGTACCTACAATAAAGCAAATAAAGCCTACATGGCTTTTGAGCAGGAGCATGAAAGGGAGCCATCTACAGAAGAATTAGCTGAATTGCTTGAAATGAGCGAAACAGAAATTAATAATATTTTCCAAAGCAATACAAGGCACTCCTCATTAGATGCCCCTGTACATGAAGCTGAGGACGTAGCAATGGGTGATTTGCTGAAAGGTGCAAGTGAAACTGATGAAGATGTAATGCATGATTCATTACGCAATGAAATACGGCGTGTTTTAAAATCATTAAGCCCAAGAGAAGCTGAAATTGTAAACGCATATTTTGGTTTAGATGGTGAAAATGGCGTTACTATTGAGCAAATTGGTCAAAAGTATGATTTAACAAAAGAACGTATTCGCCAAATTAAAGAAAGAGCCATTAAACGCCTTCAAAAAGCAAGGTACAGTGGCGCACTCAAGGCTTACTTAGGTTAATTTATATGCCATAAAATTTTTTATCCCTGTTGACTATTCAACAGGGATTTTTAATTAATAAGGCTATACGGCTCCTGGTAATAAAAAAATACCTGTTTAAAATGCCCTATTAAATTAGCATTACTTACTACTTTTTGATACAAGCTGCCATAGGATGCTGTATAGATAAAGGTACAGGCCATTGAGCTTAGGTGGTAAAGAGGTTAAACTTATTTACAACGAATAATGTTATAGATACAAGCTCCTCAATTGTTGCAAAAAAAATATTTAATAAGTTGAAAATTAGAGCCCACACTTGTAAAAAGCTACCACCACATTTACAGTAGGTGAAATATATAAAATGTTACTTACAAAGTATTATTGATGTTAAAATTCAAAAATTAGATTACCTGAAAAATTAATCCTGTAAATTCGCTACTCAAAAAAATTTCATTCATTTTTAAAATCAATCAATTAGTTGGTTAAATCCAATTAGTCAGGTTCTACAATATTTTATGCAAAACAATATAGCAGAGAAAGTACATTGTTTAATTATTGGTTCTGGTCCGGCAGGGTATACTGCCGCTATTTATGCCAGCAGGGCTGGATTAAACCCAGTATTATACCAGGGCATTCAACCTGGCGGTCAATTAACTATTACTACAGAAGTTGAAAATTATCCGGGATATCCGGAAGGTATTCAGGGGCCGGAAATGATGGTGCATTTTGAAAACCAGGCCAAGCGTATGGGTACTGATATTCGGTACGGACTTGCAACAAAAGTGGATTTTTCTGTTCATCCACGTAAGGTACAAATAGATGAAGAAAAGTGGATTGAGGCAGATGCCGTAATTATTTCAACAGGCGCCTCTGCCAAATGGCTTGGTATAGAAAGTGAGCAAAGGCTAAATGGATATGGCGTAAGCGCCTGTGCTGTTTGTGATGGTTTTTTCTTTAAAGGAAAAGAAGTAGCCATAGTAGGTGCAGGTGATACTGCTGCCGAAGAGGCATTGTACCTTTCAAAAATTTGTAGCCATGTACACATGATTGTTAGAAGGGGCGAAATGCGGGCTAGTAAAGTAATGCAGGATAGAGTAATTAATACAAGCAATATTACTGTAAACTGGCATAGTGAAACGGATGAAATTTTAGGAGATAAAAAAGTAGAGGGGGTAAGAATAAAAAATGTACAAACTGGCGAAAAAAAGGAAATCCCCGTCAGTGCTTTTTTTGTAGCCATTGGGCATCATCCCAATAGTGATATCTTTAAAGACTGGATTGATACAGATGATGCAGGCTATATAAAAACTATACCAGGAACCAGCAAAACCAATGTAGAAGGCGTTTTTGCAAGTGGAGATGTGCAGGATAAAATTTACAGGCAAGCAGTAACCGCTGCAGGCAGTGGTTGCATAGCAGCGCTTGATGCAGAGCGATATCTAGGAGAAAAAGGTTTGTAGCTTGTTTTGTAGTGGTTAGTAATTAGCTACTTTTATTATGCTACTTTTATTCAATAATTTTTAAAAATTTAATAAATTACATCACAGCAAAAAGCTCACAGCTCACAGCTCACAGCTCGTAGCTCACAGCTCAAAGCTCGAAGCTCGCAGCTCGTAGCTCACAGCTCAAAGCTCGAAGCTCGCAGCTCGTAGCTCACAGCTCAAAGCTCGTAGCTCACAGCTCAAAGCTCACAGCTCAAAGCTCGAAGCTCTCAGCTCACAGCTCAAAGCTCGAAGCTCTCAGCTCACAGCTCGAAGCACACAGCTCGAAGCTCACAGCTCGAAGCACACAGCTCAAAGCTCGCAGCTCACAGCTCACAGCTCGTAGCTCACAGCTCAAAGCTCGTAGCTCAAAGCTCGAAGCTCACAGCTCAAAGCTCGAAGCTCGAAGCTCACAGCTCGAAGCTCACAGCTCGAAGCTCGAAGCTCTCAGCTCTCAGCTCACAGCTCAAAGCTCGAAGCTCTCAGCTCACAGCTCGAAGCACACAGCTCGAAGCTCACAGCTCGAAGCACACAGCTCAAAGCTCGCAGCTCAAAGCTCGAAGCTCTCAGCTCACAGCTCGAAGCATACAGCTCACAGCTCGAAGCTCGTAGCTCACAGCTCGAAGCTCACAGCTCGTAGCTCACAGCTCGAAGCTCGCAGCTCGAAACTCACTTTAAACCATGCTCACTATACAATTACAACAATTAGAATTTTTTGCCTACCATGGCCTGTACGAATCCGAAAAGATGAATGGTAATAATTTTTTGGTAGATGCAATCATTACTATTGATGAAGAAAAGCAAATTTTATATATAGACCAAACGGTTGACTATGTAAATGTGTATAATATTATTTCGAAAAGGATGCAAATTGCTACGCCTTTACTGGAAACAATTGCGCAGGAATTAATTAGCACTATTTATGCTGCCGATAAAAGAATACAGTCTATTGAAATTAAAATAAAAAAGTTATCCCCGCCCATTCCTGATTTTAAAGGAACGGTTGCTGTTCAAATTAAAAAGTCTTTTTAAAATGAGGTTTTTATTGAGTTTTCTACTTACCCTATTAATGTTATCCGGTGTAATGGCACAGGATGTAAGTACTATTATAAGAGAAGGAGATAAGTTAGAAGCCCTGCTAAATGAAAAAGCAGCTCTTGCAAAATTTAAAGAAGTAATAAAACTACAGCCTGGCAATATTTATTGTCTTAATAAATGTAGTGAACTTTGCAGTCGTATTGGAAAGCGGGAAAATTCAGAAGTTATAAGAAATGCTTACTACGACGCTGCTAAAACCTACGCCGGCATGGCTTTAAAAATAAACCCCACAAATGCTGAAGCAAACTGTGTGTTAGCCATCGCTCTTGGCAGAATATCATTGAATAACAGCGGCAAAGAAAAAATAAAAGCAGCAAAAGAAATCAGGCGTCATGTTGATATTGCCCTTAAATCTGATCCGTTTAATTACAAAGCGTGGCATGTACTAGGTCGTTGGCATTTTGAAATAAGCGGTCTCAATATTTTTGAAAAAGCAGCAGTAAAATTACTTTTCGGCAGTTTACCACCATCATCCATTAATCAATCAATAGTTGCATTTGAAAAAGCAAATACGCTTGCAAGTGGTTTTGTGTTAAATAATTTTGAAATGGCAAGGGCTTACAAAAAAAATGGACAAAAGGAAAAAGCCATTGCCATACTTAAGTCTATGATGAATCTTCCAAATACTACAGAAGATGATATTAGTATAAAAAGTGATGGTAAAAAATTATTGAGTGAATGGCTGTAATACACTGACAGGTATATTTATATCGCTATGTGAGGGATGTTGTGGTAATTTCATTTGATAAAGGTTGGAGACTTTTTTTGTCTATTTGCCTATCAGTAAATGCCTTCATAATAATACAATTTAAAAAATACTATATACTGTAATTTATTGAACCTGTATATTTCTTTTTTAAATTTATTACTGCAGTAAGTTGATTCAAATAAAATGCTTTCGGAACTTATAAAGGCTAAAACATATACCAGTATTGTATTTGTAAACCTCCTTGTGATTTAAACTGCAAAATTGGGGTTGTATGGTACAAGCCAAAAATGTAAATGCTTGAAATAAAATTCAACTGCAAAATTGTTGTTTGTGTTACCTTTCAATAATAAATATAAAAATATGTCTAAATGTATTGCCGTTTTTTTTCTTAGTATTTTTTGTGCGGTAATAATCAATGCACAGGATACAGAACCTTTTGAAACAAAGTACGATCCGCATGCATTGTTTTCTCCTTTGTTTTATCCTGCTGGCAGCAGCATTACACGGGCTGCTACTGGAGAGCCTAATACTGGTTACTGGCAAAATAAAGCAGACTACAACATTAAGGTTGCGCTCAATGAAACCAATAATGAAATTGCCGGTACAGTTACCATCACTTATAAAAATAACAGTCCGCACAGTCTTCCATTTTTATGGTTACAGTTAGATCAAAATTTATTTAATAAAGATAGCCGTGGGCAAGCCCGTATGCCATTGGGTAGCCGAAGCAGGTATGGAGATGCAAAAAGTGATTTTGATGGCGGCTACAAAATAAATTCTGTGTTACTCAATAATGCAAAAGCAGATTTTTTAATTGCAGATACCCGTATGCAGGTAAGATTACCGAATGCCATGAAACCTGCTGGCGACATAGTTACCCTAAAAATTGATTATTCATTTATACTGCCCGAGTATGGTGCAGATAGATGCGGCATTTTAAAAACATTGAATGGCGATATATACACAGTAGCACAATGGTATCCACGTATGTGTGTGTTTGATGATGTACAAGGATGGAACACACTCCCTTACCTTGGGCCAGGTGAGTTTTACCTTGAGTATGGTGATTTTGATGTAACCATCACCGCACCGGCATCTCATATTGTGGTGGCTAGTGGCGAATTAAAAAATGCGGCACAAGTACTTACTACTGAGCAACTGAAAAGATTGGAGGAGGCAAAGCTGAGTGATAAAACTGTGATGATTAGAACAGATAAAGAAGTAAAAGACCCAGCCTCAAGGCCGGCAGGTAGTACTCTAAGCTGGCATTATATTATCAGCAATGCAAGAGATATGTCATGGGCATCTTCTAAAGCTTTTATTTGGGATGCAGCAAAAATAAATTTACCAGGTGGTAAAAAAGCCCTCGCTATGAGTGTGTATCCAGAAAATAGTAAGGGCGCTAAAGCATGGGGCAGGGCTACAGAATATACCAAAGGAAGTATTGAAAATTACAGTAACCGCTGGTTTGAATACCCTTACCCTGTAGCAACCAATGTGGCCAGTAATGTAGGTGGTATGGAATATCCGGGAATTGTTTTTTGTGGCTCAGGTGCAAGAGAGGCTTCCCTATTTGGTGTTACCGATCATGAATTTGGGCATACCTGGTTTCCGATGATAGTTGGTAGTAATGAAAGAAAATATGGTTGGATGGATGAAGGGTTTAACACCTTTATTAACTCTTTAGCTGATGATGATTTTAATGATGGCGAGTACAAGGCCGAACCCACAAAAATGGATTATATGGCGGGGTATATGTTTGGCGAAAACAGTGAATCTATTATGAGCACGCCAGATGCCTTGAAAGAGGAAAACATTGGGCTGTCATTGTATAGTAAGCCCGGCTATGGTTTAGAGTTATTACGAAACCAAATAGTAGGCCCGGTAAGATTTGATTATGCTTTTAAAACTTACATTAAAAGGTGGGCATATAAACATCCAACACCATGGGACTTTTTTAAATCAATGGATAACGCTACCGGAGAAGATTTAAGTTGGTTTTGGAAGGCGTGGTTTGTTGAAAATTATAAGCTGGATCAATCAATATTATCTGTTGTATATGAAAGAGCCGATGCCACAAAGGGTGCCATTGTAACCATTGCCAACTTAGAGCAAATGGCCATGCCAATTTTACTTACTTACCAAACAGTTAGTGGTGTAAAAGGTGCTATAAAAATACCGGTAGAGGTTTGGAACAATACAACCTTTTGGAAAGTAAAATTGCCTACCAATGAAAAATTAAAAAGCGTTGAATTGGATGCAGATAAGGTATTACCTGATGTAAATTTTGATAATAACAAATGGTTGGGCAATTAGAAGCCCAAGTGTACAAAAGGATGAATAACACAGGACTGAATCTGCCGGTTTTATTTTTGAATACAATTGGTGTTTATTTCTTTTTTATAATTAAAATGTGGAAAGTGAAATTGTGGTAAAAGATCAACAAAGATTTACTGCCGAAGGGATGCCGGATTGCAGCGGTAGCCCCGACGATAGGAGGGCTACAAGCGGAAAGCCGGATATTAGTTGAACAAGGCCCCGCTGCTGATAGCCCCATACTATTTAATTTGTTAACTGCTTAAAAACCTATCCAAAATATAAAATACCATGAGAAAAAAAACCTTTTTACTTAGCTTACTTAGTTTAGTTATTGTTGTAGCATTTGCTCAAAATAGCCCATTACTAGGGTTTAGTAAGTCGGCTGCCGATGTACAACTGGCAACAGAAAAATTGTTTGATGCCAATCTTGCTGCAAAAAATGTAGACCAGTATATTAAAGATCTTTCGGCGGTACCCCACCATGTAGGCTCGCCGGGTGGTGATGCTGCTACAGCATATATTTTAGCTAAGTTTAAACAATGGGGTTACAATGCACAGGTTGAAACTTTCTATTCACTTTTTGCAACACCGGTAACAAGGGTATTGGAAATGACTGGTACCAAAAACTTTACAGCGGCATTAAAAGAGCCTGCATTAAAAGAAGATGGCACTAGCGCACAAGCGGGCCAACTACCCGTGTATAATTGCTGGAGTGCAGATGGTGATGTAACTGCCGAACTGGTTTTTGTAAATTACGGTGTACCGGCAGATTATGATATGTTGGCACAAATGGGCATTGATGTAAAAGGTAAAATTGTAATAGCAAAATATGGACAAAGCTGGCGGGGTATTAAGCCAAAAGTAGCGCAGGAACATGGGGCAATTGGTTGTATTATTTACAGCGATCCAAAGGGCGATGGCTATTACCAGGGCGATGTGTATCCTAAAGGTCCGTTTAGGCCAGCGTTTAGCGCACAGCGTGGGTCTGTAGAAGATATGCCAATTTATCCCGGCGACCCACTAACACCGGGCGTAGGTGCCACCAAAGATGCAAAGCGGCTCGACAGAAAAGATGCCACTAACTTGTTAAAAATACCTGTGATACCCATTGGCTATGCAGACGCTTTGCCATTACTCGAAAGCTTGCAGGGGCAGGTAGTGCCAGAAAGCTGGCGGGGTGCTTTGCCAATAACCTATCACGTTGGCCCAAGTATTAATAAAGTACATTTAAAACTTACGTTCGATTGGCAGATAAAACCTATTAATAACATTATTGCAACATTAAAAGGATCTACCCTGCCCGATGAATGGATTATACGTGGCAATCACCACGATGCCTGGGTAAATGGAGCAGCAGACCCCATAAGTGGTTTGGCGGCTTTACTGGAAGAAGCAAGATCTGTAGGCGAACTGGCAAAGGCAGGCACGCTGCCCAAGCGTACCATTGTTTATTGCGCATGGGATGGCGAAGAGCCTGGCTTGTTAGGCTCTACCGAATGGGTAGAATACCATGCAGACGAATTACAACAAAAAGCAGTTTTATACATCAATTCAGATGGTAATGGCCGTGGTTTTATTGAGGCTGGTGGCTCTCAGGCACTGGAGCCGGCTTTTACACAAATTGTAACTGAAGTGCAAGATCCGCAGAGCAAGGTGAGTATTTTTGAAAGAAAACGCTCAGCCGATTTAATTACTACCAACTCAATAAAATTGCAAAAAGAATTACTGGGCAAAAAGAATTTTGAATTGGCAGCATTGGGCTCTGGCTCAGATTTTTCGCCCTTTGCACAGCATATTGGTATTCCATCTATCAACCTCGGGTTTGGTGGCGAAGATAATGGCGGTGAGTATCATTCCATCTACGATTCGTACGATTTGTATAAGCGGTTTAAAGATCCAACTTTTGAATACGGTGTATTGTTAGCCAAAACAGCAGGCCGCACTACGCTGCGTTTTGCCAATGCAGAAACCCTGCCATTCGATTTTAGAAATCTGCAAAAAACTATTGGCAGATATGTGGCAGAAGTGGTGGCTTTGGCAGATGATATGAGAGAGAAAACAGTTATTGATAATCAGTTAATAAAAGAGAACCATTTTGTAATTGGCAACAATACAACCAACTCTTTATTGGCACCCTTAGCCAAAGCAGAAGTGCCATTTTTTGCATTTGCTGCTTTGCAAAATGCAATGATTGTATTAGAAACAACTACCAATAATCTTGCAGCAGCAATGGCTGTTGGTAACCTTACGGAAAAAAAGAAAAATGAACTGAATAAAAAGCTGTACAAAGCAGAACAGTACTTGCTTACAAAAGAAGGATTGCCCCGCCGTGGCTGGTACAAACATAGCATTTATGCACCCGGTTTTTATACCGGCTATGGCGTTAAAACATTGCCCGGTATAAGAGAAGCCATAGAGCAACGCAATTGGAAAGAAGCACAAGAGCAGGTAGAAATTGCAGCCGCAAGCATTAATAATTTTACAGCATATTTACAAGCTGCCATTGCAGGGTTGCAATAAATATAAAAGCAGGAAATAATACGAGATGGGGGCTATCAGCAGCGGATTAGCAGGCAACTTTGGTAGGGGTTATTCCTGTCCGAATGGCTCAGCCTGGCAGGCCCGTCCGCATGGCTTATCCGGGCGGGCCTGTCCGCATGGCTTATCCGGGCAGGCCTGTTCGAATGGCAGGGCCGGGCGCTTCAAGACTTCGCCATGTTACGTTGCACTTCGCATGGCTGTGGGCTTTTCCCGTCCGAATGGCGTTAGCCGGGCAGGCGCTTCAAGTCTTTGCCTTGCTGCGTTGCACCTCGCATGGCTGTGGGCTTTTCCTGTACGAATGGCGTCAGCCGGGCGGGCGCTACAAGTCTTCGCCATGCTGCGTTGCACTGCTCATGGCTGTGGGTTTTTCCTTTACGAATGGAGGGGCCGGGCGGGCGCTTCTATCCCCATCCCTTGAGCAGTAGTTTTTTAATGGGGCTTTTATCACAATATCACCTTTAGCCTGGTATAGCT
>JBBQTZ010000080.1:0-17413 GCA_038234405.1 Chitinophagales bacterium | reverse complement strand
GTACCATCCCAACCTTTATTTAATGTTGTGGTAGAAAATATCAATTGACCAAGGCGGTTATACACTCTAAAATAGTTGATAGATTTCATTCCTAATGCAACAGGTCTTAGTACTTCATTAGTTCCATCTCCATTGGGCGAAAATGCTGTAGGTACGTAAAAACTTGGGGGTAATTTAAATACTTTTACTTTAACGCTATCTCTGCCAGTACAACCTTGTGGAAGTACAGTTACCAGTAGTTTGTATTCAATATTATCTTCTGGTTTTGCTAAAGGGTTTGCTGTATTAGTGCTGCTAAGCCAGGTTGCAGGGCTCCATTGGTAGGTGTTTCCACCGCTTGCGTTCATTTGTAAAGTTTGCCCTTGCACTATGCTTGTATCCCTTATTCCTATGTTAGCCATAACAATAGGATAAACACTTACTAACACATCGTCTGTAACAGTTTTTGGGCAGCCCAAAGTATCTCTCACAAAAACGGTATAGCGTATATTGCTGGTTGGTTGAAGCACTATTGGATTGGGTATAGATGCGTTGGATAAAAATGTAGTGGGTATCCAGCTATAAAAAGCCCCTCCACTTGCATTCAATTGTGTAGTACTACCAAAACAAATGGTAACAGGCGTTCCAGCAAAAGCATTAGGATAGGGTACTGTTTTAATAGTGATAGAATCATTACTCTGGCATTTGCCTATGTTGCCAATTACATAGTATTTTATCTGCGATACCAAAGGGGTAGCAAGCGGTTTTTTTGCAGTATCGCTGTTAAGATAAAGATTGGGTGTCCATTGATAACTTAAGGCATCGCTTATAGTATTAATGAAAACGCCGTCTGTTGCACAAATGGTAGTATCGTTGCCGGCTTTAATGGTTACAAATAATTTAACATCTACCAAAACAGTATCAGTATTTACGCAACCAAATCCATCAGTTAAACTAACCTTGTATGTAGTGGGCACATCCGGGCTTACCAATGGTTTTGCATCAGTAACACTGCTAATCATATAGTTTGGGCTCCATGCAAAACTTCCCGTTGCATTTGTTTGCAATTGAAGTGTATCAATAGAGCAAATTAGCGTGTCATTTGTAAGGTTAATTGCTGGTAAATTTCTTACTAATACAACCATACTATCTTTTTTTAAACCACTACAACCTGCTACCCCTACTGAAACTGTATAGGTAGTAGTGTTTAAAGGACTTGCAACGGGATTAGGAATAGTTGCATTATTTAAACCGATGGAAGGTTGCCATTGGTAGCTAACGCCGCCACTAGCCTGTAACAGCGTAGTTTGCTGCCCCTTACAAATGGCAGCATCGGGACCGGCATTTGGGATAGCCAATGGTTTTACGGTAATATCTTTTGTAGCGCTTGCTGTACACTTACCCCATTTTACCACTAAGTTGAATGCTGTATTGATGGCAGGAAAAGCCTTTGTAATTTTATTACCTGGGCTTGTGGTAAAGGCCGCAGGCCTCCATTGCCAGGTTACATTACTGTACTTGCTGCTACCAGTAAGTGTTATAGTATCGGCCTCACAAATAGTAGAAGCAGAAGCTGTGATAATAGCATTTACATCATTAACTGGTTTTACTGTAATGGAGTCTGTAGCAACACATCCATTTTGGTTAAGGGTAACAAAATATTTTGTTGCAATAGTAGGAAAAACAATGGGTGTGGCGGTATTGGCATTAATTATTCTAATAGCAGGCAACCAGGTAAACACTCCTGTACCAATAGTGGTAGCGGTTAATTGCAAACTGTCTAAAGCACAGTAACTGGTATCTTTTGGAAAAACAGTTAAGGGTGCTTTTTCCAGAATAGTAATATCTCTTAAAACGGTATCAATACAACCAAAAGTATTACCCACAACCAATTTTACTTTATAAAGGCCGGCTTCTGTATAAGTATAAGATGGGTTTTTTGCAATGCTGGTATCTGTAGTTGAATTAGTAACCCCAAAATTCCAACGCCAGCCTGATGGTATACCGTAATTGGTTGTAGTTTGATCTGTAAATGAAACTGGTATGCCTTTGCAAAAAGGTAGATTAGCATTAAAAGCAGGGAAGAAACCAGGGTATACTTTTACTGCAAGCGTGGTAGAATCTGCACAAAAACCTCCCGAAGTAACTTTTAGTTTTACCGTATATAATCCGGTATCAGTATAAGTATGGCTTGGGGTGGATGCTGTAGAGGTATTATTATTTCCAGCACCGGCATCTCCAAAATTCCAAAAATAAGTAGTTCCGGATGGAAGTGTTTCTCCATTTGCAAAACTTATTGCAAATCCATCGCAGGTAACAGGTTTTGGATCTAGTCTTGCATTTATTGGTATACAATCCCTTACCCGAATATGCAATTCCTTTCTTGATTCGGCTAAAAATCTGCCATCTCTATATTCCGATACACATACTGTAACCACATACTCACCTGAAAATGCAATAAGCGGAGCAACGCCACTTAACAAACCCGTTTGGGCATTAATCGTAACACTAGTGCCCATTGGGCTAGATCCCGAATAAGGTGAAAGATAATTAACAGTGCTATAACCTGGTGGATCTGCAAGATTGGGCGCGGGATTATTGGTAGATCCGCCTTCATACGCCGCACAAATTCTGTAGATTAATGAATCACCATCAAAATCGTTGGCTGCAAGTGAAAAATTAAAAAAACTACCTCCACAAACTACCGCAGTGTCATTAACTGCAAAATTTGGACTGCTGTTTTTATTTGCATTGGCAACCGGAGAGGATGTGCCTGGTATTTTTATGCTGTAGGTGTTGCCTACAGTAGAAGAATTTATAACATTATCCATTGAGGCTATTCTACAGCAACGTTGGTAACTAATGGTATATCCATCTGCCGATACAGGTAATTCGTAGTTGTTTAATTCGTAAACCACTATTGTGTAATAGCAACCCCGTTGATCATCTGTAATGCAAGGATCATCTGCTAACTTACTAAGATTGTATTGAGAGGTAATGTTTACAGAAGGGTTGTCTATTCTTCTTGACCCATCGCCATTAAAAATAGTTAAGTTGATGGGGTTTGTTAATTGCCCTATATTGGGGTTACAAACCATGTACACGGTTAATGTTATTTTGTACCTTAAATTAGCTGGGTTGCTTACCCCTTGTCCTAAATATTGATACGATAAAAACCCACCTTTTATGTGATTACCAAAGACAAAACTGGCTAGGCAACAAAAATATAAAGCGAGCAGAATTTTCTTCATCATACTAAAGGTAAATAAAGTAAAAGACTTGAAATTGATATAAAACGCTGTCTGGTTAAAAACGATTAGCCTGGCCAGGTAATTTTTACTTTATCCCTTAATCAAACAAAGCTTTTTAAAGAATGTTAAGTTTTTTCTAAAAAATCAAGTAAGTATTTATTTACCTTTTCTGTTTCTTCATACATACCCATGTGGGCAGATTTTGCCAAAATGTGCACATGCGAAACAACAGGCAGGTGGCATTGCGCAAGGCTGCTTGCCAGGGGTATTGCTTTATCAAATTCGCCAATAATAAACAGAACAGGTTTTGCAAAAGTTTTCAGTACATCAATCCTTTCTGGCCTATCTATCATAGCCTGATAATATTGAACCAATGCGGCGGAAGTAAATGCCTTGCTTTTTTCAATCAGTTCATCTATATGCTCTTGATTAACAACTGCAAATTGTTCATTAAATAAACCTGTAATGCTTGTTTTTAAAAAAGTATATGCACCTTTCTCTTTAATAAAACTAATTGCTTTGGTACGTATATCCTTTTTTTCTTCATTATCTGCAAAAGCAGATGAATGAAAAAGCCCGAGGCTGTTTAATAAGGAAGGAAATTTTTCTGCAAAGGCTAAGGCAACGTAGCCACCCATGCTATGCCCAATAAGCGCAAAATCTTTTTCGGTTGCGGGGAGTTCTATATCTATAATGGCTTTTAATATTTGAGCATAGGTTTCAATAGTTGCGTTAGGCAAATAACCAGAATTTCCACTGCCGGGTATATCAGGTAGTACAAGGCGGTAACTATCTTTTAAGGCTTCAATTTGATTTTCCCATACCGTTCCATCTTCACCAAACCCATGTAAAAGCAGTACTGTTTTGCCTTTGCCTGCTATCCGGTAACTAATAGTAGCATTTTGGAAATCAATTACTTTTTGCTGCATGGGGAGTTTTTTTTATGTATGATTGTAAATAAAAGCCTATCGTTTTAATTCTATTTTCAGTTGTAAGTTTTTACAGATTTTACACTGCAAAATTGGAATTTAAATTAAAATAAATTTGTTTAAAAAAGGAGGTTGAATTAGTATACTAGTTGTAATTAATAAAATTGAACGATTGTTAACGTTTGCTATTTTGTAATGGCATTACGGTAAAGGCCATGCAAATATTAATGAGGTTAGTTATTGTAAAACGGTTGGGTTAACCATTTGAAAAACTACCACATTTTAAATGTATTGTAAAGGTGGTGCCAATTACTAAATTAACCTACAAAAAATATTTAATGG
This sequence comes from Chitinophagales bacterium, assembly GCA_038234405.1. Classification (GTDB taxonomy): domain Bacteria; phylum Bacteroidota; class Bacteroidia; order Chitinophagales; family Chitinophagaceae; genus Ferruginibacter. Next base: position 12,912 of record JBBQTZ010000080.1, on the reverse strand, counting down.
CCGTTCTGTTGATTAATAAAAAAACAATGGGTAAAAAAGCATTGTTCATTTGTTGAGGCAAAAAGAACCAAACAAGTACGGTTAATGACAGCAGGATGGCAGTGAGGCCAAAATATTTTTTTATCCATTTTTGTTTGCTGTTTACAAAAAAAGCAAGCAGGCAATTGGTAGGCAATGCCCATAATAAATTATAGTTGTCTTTGCACATACTGTGGTCGGTTACCGTCCACATAAATAGGAGGATGATGCCTATTAAACCCGATAAAAAAAGAAAAATTCCATCAAACCCCTGCATAAATATGGTAGCCCATTTATTTTCTGTAACACTAATGAGTATAAAAAGTACCAGCAAGCACGAAAAAACATTGTTTGGGGTAAAAAATGATGGCCGGTTGTTTTCGGTATTAATAGGGTAGAGGTTTGTGGTGGAAAGTATAACCTGCTCTCGCTTATTTGTGTAGCTCAGGGATTTCATTAATACTTCTGGCAAAAACTGTGATTGACTTGCAGTCATTACAGCATCTGTAGGTGCGCCTAACAAAAGATCGATACCTAGTTTGCTCCAGGCCTTATTATTTTTATTGAGGTATTGGTGTATGGCCTGCCTAAATTTTGTGCCAACCGGAACAACTGCCGCAAGTACCGGGTGTGGATTTTTAAATTGCACAATCAAATCTCTTGGGCGTGTGGTGCAGTTATCAAAAAAGAAATCGTATTTATAAAATTTATTCTCTTCCCGGATATTAGTAAGTAAGGCTTTTTGCAGGGCAATTTTTTCAGCGGCGGTAAGGTTAAGCACCTGCTCTGTAATTCCGCGGTTGCTCATTTGATAATCGTACTTAAAATCCTGAAAATTTTCTGCTGATAAATAATAATTAAGTTTACCACGAATGAACTTTAGGTAAAAGCCTTCATCATCAAAATTGAAAGTGCCAAAGTTGAATACATAATCGGTAACACTGTTGCTATCTATTATCCTGAATGCACTGTGGCCAAAAGTTGAATAAAGCTCCTCTCCGGGTGTGCAGGTAAGCAGCGAAATGCGTAGATGAGATGAATCTTGCGAGAATATACAAGTGGGCAAACAGGCCATTGTGTAAACTAATAAAAACCGGAATAAGTATTTTTTCATGGTAGAGGTTTTATTGTAAGGGAAATGAGCAATGTGCAAATGAGCAATTGGCAATTGGCAATATGCAATTGGCAATGTGCAAATGAGCAATTGGCAATTGGCAAATGAGCAATTGGCAATTGGCAATATGCAATTGGCAATGTGCAAATGAGCAATTGGCAATATGCAAAACGCAATTGGCAATATGCAAATACGCAATTGGCAATTGGCAAATACGCAATTGGCAATTGGCAAATGAGCAATATGCAAATACTCAATTAGCAAATACACAATTGGCAATTGGCAAATGAGCAATGGGCAAATACGCAATATGCAAATACGCAATTGGCAAATACACAATTGGCAAATGATTAATGGGCAATATGCAATATGCAATTGGCAATGGGCAAATACGCAATTTGCAATTGGCAATTGGCAAATGAGCAATGGGCAAATACGCAATATGCAAATACGCAATTGGCAAATACACAATTGGCAATGTGAAATTGACAATATGCAAATTAGCAATGTGCAAATGGCAATTGTACCAATAAGCCAATAAACATACTTTAACGAATCTTAAATTGGCAACCACAAATATTGTGGTAAAAGTTCCTCATTGCTAAAAAAGTACAAAAGTGATACGTCCGAACGGCTTTGCAATTCGGACGAGCCTTTCAAGGCTACATTATAAATCAACAGCTTGGTAAAATTATATTTAATTCCACTTTGCAATAATACAAGTTAGTATGCTTTACATACCCTAAATCAATTAATACCTTTGCTTTTTTTCTGTTAAAGGTTGCTCTGCAATTTACCTGCTGCAATTTACCTGCTGTAATTTACCTGCTGTAATTGGGTGCTTCTTTTGTAATAGCAATGTCGTGTGGATGGCTTTCGCTCATGCCGGCATTAGTAATTTTTATAAAAGTAGCCTGCTGTAAAGCCTTTATATTTTGCGCCCCACAATAGCCCATACCAGCCCTTAGGCCGCCTGTGTATTGGTGTACAATATCTTTTAATGGCCCTTTAAATGCCACCCTGCCTTCAATACCTTCTGGTACAAATTTTTTGATGCCTGCCTCCGGATCTTGAAAATAGCGATCGCTGCTGCCCTCTGCCATAGCGCCTAACGAACCCATACCCCGGTATTGTTTAAAGCGGCGGCCTTCGTAAATAATGGTCTCTCCCGGACTTTCCTCTGTGCCTGCAAATACATTGCCCATCATTACGCAATTAGCGCCTGCGGCCAATGCCTTTACCATATCGCCGGTGTAGCGGATACCTCCATCGCTGATTATGCCTACATTTTTATTTTTGAGTGCTGCTGCCGCTTCCATCACTGCTGTAATTTGTGGTACACCTGTGCCCGCTACAATACGGGTAGTACAGATAGAACCAGGCCCAATACCCACTTTCACCGCATCTGCACCGGCATCTGCCAAAGCCTTTGCACCAGCTCCTGTGCCTACATTGCCTGCAATTACCTGCAAGCCTTTAAACGATTTTTTAATATTTTTCAACGCATCAATTACGCCCTTTGTATGCCCATGGGCACTATCGAGGCAAATTAAATCTACCCCCACTTGCTGCAGAGCAGCCACTCTCTCCAGGGTGTCCTTGGTAATGCCTACGCCAGCGCCAACCAGCAGTCTGCCAAACGAATCTTTTATGGCATTGGGATAACTGGTGAGTTTTAAAATATCGCCAAAAGTTACCAAACCTATAAGAACACCAGCTTTGTTAACAACGGGTAATTTTTCTATTTTATTTTTTTTAAAAATGAGTTCTGCTTTTTTAAGGTCGGTGCCTTCGGGTGCCGTAATGAGGCTATCTTTGGTCATTACGGTGCTTACTTTTGCCTTATAATGGGTTTCAAAGCGAAGGTCACGGTTGGTAAGTATGCCTACTAGTTTGTGCTGATCATCTACAATAGGAATACCACCAATTTTATTTTCTTTCATCAGTCGTACTGCCTCTCCAATAGTTGCATCGGGGCTTAGGGTAATAGGGTCTAATATCAGCCCGTTTTCGCTACGTTTTACTTTACGCACCTGGTCGGCCTGTTTTTCTATACTCATGTTTTTGTGTAAAATACCAAGGCCACCTTCCCTTGCAAGGGCAATGGCCAAAGCCGCCTCTGTAACTGTATCCATCGCTGCACTCAGCATGGGCACGTTCAGCGTAATAGTCTTGGTAAGTTGGGTACTAATTACCACATCTCTCGGTAAAATATCTGAGTAAGCAGGTTGCAAAAGCACATCATCAAATGTTAAACCTTCGCCGAAAAATTTACTGGATTTGGGAGTGTTATTGGGAGTATTTCTTATTGCCATAGGCAAAAATAGGAAAATGCTTTGTAATGCCGGATAGGAGAGATAAAATATTTAAAAATAAACGAATGTTATTTAAATATTTTGGCGTTGCCCCGCCGTAAAGTTTCTTTGGTAAGCTATTGCCTGCAAGGCGGGGCCAGGCTTTCCGCTACAATCTTTTTTTGCCAAAATACAGGGGCAAAAAAAGGATTTTCGCTGCAATCCTTAACGCAGTGGCCTGGTGTTAATGGCCAGTAGAATAATTGCGGTAGTAGTTGGAGGGCTGTAAAGGTATAACAAGAAGAAAATCCGGATTTAGTTGAAAATAGAAAATTTTTTGCCCTTACATAACTGGGTTTTATTAAAATTTATGTACACCAACCTTAGCAATCAATAAAGCCACTTTAAAACTATTTGAAAGAAACAGGTTTTCTGCTATAAGCTATTTACCAGACTAGCTTTAAGTTTTACCGGTAAGTTCTTAATTTATTAGTAGTGTTTTAGTTGCAAAATAAACCTAAAATTGTAGTAGTTAACAATGCCTCTTTATAGATACTTTAAAAGTCTTTTTAACGTAAATAAAATATGATATTTATCAGAAAATCAGCTATTATTTGTCATTTAATCTAATTGGCTACATAAGTAATTTCACAGTAATAAAAAGTCTTTTATGAAAAAGATTATTCTTGCTTTTGATGGAACCAATTTCTCTGAAGGTGCTTTTGAATTTGCACGCCGGTTGAATGTGCTTAACCCCATTTTACTTACTGGCATATTTTTGCCACAGGCTGCTTTATCTAGTTTATGGAGCTATGCAGATGTGGGTGGCGGCCCTCTAGTACCTTTGGTAGAGCCTGTAAATGCCACTTTAATACATAAAAACATAGCTCATTTTGAGGAACTATGCCGGCACCATGGTATAGAATACCGGGTGCATAAAGATTTTTTTGACATGGTATTGCCTCAATTAAAAAAAGAAAGTCGCTTTGCCGATTTACTTATTTTGGGTAGTGAAGTTTTTTACGAAAACTTTGGCTCCCATCTCCCTAACCAATACCTGGAAGATGCTATACATGACGTAAAATGTGCTGTACTGTTGGTGCCAGAAAAGTACGATTTTCCGGAAAGCATCTTATTGGCCTATGATGGCAGCGAAGAGTCTGTTTATGCCATTAAACAATTCTCTTACCTTTTTCCAGAACTATGTAATAAAGAAGCGCTACTGGTTTATGCCAACGAAAATATAGAAGAAGATTTTCCGGATAAAGTACAGATTGAAGAACTGGTAGCACGACGCTTTAGCAAACTAACCCTTACCAAACTAACAGTAAATCCATCCAAACATTTTAGTGGCTGGGTAAGTGAAAAAAAATCTGCCATACTGGTAAGTGGTTCTTATGGCCGTTCCGGAATATCTCAGTTATTTAAAAAAAGTTTTGTAAAAGAAGTTATATCAGATCATAGAGTGCCGGTATTTATAGCTCATAAGTAATTTGCTACTATGAATATAGGTTGATGTTTAGTTTTATGGGCTGGTGCAAATCAGCCCATTTTAAAACTTTATTGTATGTTTTTTGGGAGCATTACCTACGATAATATCCTCCCCAATAAATAAATTGTTAAAAGGTAAACAAGTTTTTTTGCCGGCTTTAATCATTTAGATAAGGTTTTTCTGTTTGCTTAGAAGCTGGCAGAGATTACCTTAAAATATTTTCAATTTACCGGTTGCAGTTCATCAACAGGTGTAAAGCGTAATGTAACCCATCTTTTGCAGTTGCAGTGGTTGTTAGCGTTTAAAATCCAATACAGATAGGTGTTTCAGGTTATTTCTTACCCGAAAAAATTGTAAACTATTTTGAGGTAAAAAATATCCTGGTATGCTCAATTGTAAAGCAGTTGTAAACCACAATAGATTGTAAACCGCAACATTCGGCTTTAATTAATCTGTGCCAAACTTATAATAAATATTGGCTGAGGCTATTTTGGGAAAGCAGATGCTTAGCAAGCAGTTACAGTATTTGACTGCATAAAAGGAAACCTTATTTAATATTTTAAAAAATCTTACACAAATGAAAAAGATAATAGCCGCATTTGATGGACTTAAATATTCAAAAAGCACAAGAGATTATGCTATCTATCTTGCCAAACTAACTCAAACGCATTTAGTAGGTGTATTTTTAGAAGATGCGTTATACACCAGTTACAAAGTGTACGATTTACTAACCGAAGATGGTGTATCTGGCGATAAAATTAAACAATTGGAAGCCAATGATAAAGAAAGTAGAAAAGCATCGGTGGAAGATTTTGAAAAAACCTGCCAGCAAATTGGCGTGGAATACAACATACACCACGATCATAAAACCGCTTTATTAGAGCTTAAGCTAGAAAGTGTTTATGCAGACTTACTTATAATTGACGTTTCAGAAACACTCACACATTATCCTGAAGCTTCGCCCACCAGGTTTATAAAAGCTTTGCTTACCGATGTACAATGCCCTGTAATGGTAGTGCCAACAGTATATGAACCTTTACAAAAAATAAAACTGTTGTTTGATGGAGAGGCAGCCTCGGTTCAGGCGCTTAAAATGTTCAGCTACTTATTACCGCAGTTAAAGTACCTTGATACAGAAATAATTTCAATAAAACCTACTGGCACCAACTTGCACCTGCCCGATAGTAAATTAATTAAAGAATTTACAAAATGGCATTACCCCACCGCTAAATTTACCGTACTAGAAGGCCTTGCAGCAATTGAAATAATTGCACTCCTTCAGCAAAAAACAGAAATCACATTGGTAGTGTTGGGCGCTTACAAAAGAGGCTTACTAAGTAGTTGGTTTAAAGAAAGCCTTGCAGATACATTGATGAATGAACTTAAAGTACCGCTGTTTATTGCACATTAAATAGCGGCTATGCTTGCTCAAAAAGTAAGGCCCAAATAATTATGGAAAAACCTTTTTTGTTTAACTCAGTTTATTGTCAGCACTTTTTTCAATAAACTTAATACCAAACCTTATTAATAAAAAAAAAGATTAACAAGATGCATACTACTATAAAAAAACCGGCAATTGCAGTAGAAGCTGTAGAGCTAAAATCCATGACAGTACTGTACATTAACGATATTACTGCCATCGATAAGCAAAATAAAGCCATACATAAAGACTATGAGGTATTATTGAAATTTATAAATAAGCATGGTTTAAAACCTGGGAAAATAATGGCATTCTATCTTAATTATGAAAACCCTATCCAGCTTGAAGCAGCCATTGAGGTAGATAAATTACCCTTGGCACTTTCAGAAAATATTCACTCCAAAAGAATAGACGGTGGTAATGCTGTTGTGGCCCATTATATTGGTGCTTATCAAGATATGGGTATTGCCTATGACGCCATCACCAGAATGATGGATGATAAAAAAAAACTACCAAAGGGATTGCCATTTGAGGTATATTTAAATGATGAAACAACTGTAAAAAATAAATATCAACTACAAACAGATATTTATCAACTACTGCAATAACAAATATGGATTCACTTACGCATATTGCTTTGGGAGCTTGTATGGGCGAGGCCTTTGCCGGAAAAACGTTGGGTAAAAAAGCAATGCTTTGGGGAGCCATGGCTCAAAGTATTCCAGATATTGATTTTTTAAGTGCTTTTTGGATGGATACAACTTCTGGTTTGCTTGCCCATCGTGGCTTTACACATTCTTTTCTATTTTGCGCCATTATAACCCCTTTGTTTGCAATGCTTGCACAACGCTGGCACCGGCCCCACAATATCAGCTTGCAACGCTGGCTGTTATTTTTTGGAATGGTAATATTTGCCCATATTTTTATTGATGCATTTAACAATTATGGTGTGGGCTGGTTTGAGCCCTTTAGCCACCGGCGTATAAGTTTTAATGCTATTTATGTTGCAGATCCCTTTTTTTCAATGTGGCCGGGTATTGCCCTGGTAGCATTAATCGTTTTAAAAAAATGGAATCCACAAAGACAAAAATGGTGGAAGATGGGGCTTGGCTTAAGTAGTTTGTACCTGCTCTATTGCCTTTACAATAAAGAAAGTATAAATACCAGTACAAAAAAAAGTTTGCAACAACAGCAAATTCATTACACCCGTTATTTTACTACACCGGCTCCTTTGCAACCCTGGCTTTGGTATGTTGTAGCAGCCACTGATAGTGTTTATTACACAAGCTACAGGTCGGTTTTTGATAGTAAAGACAGCATACAATTTCAATACTATCCCCAAAATAATGGCTTACTACAACCATTTGCAAATCAGCAAGATGTTCAGCAGTTAATTCGCTTTTCGCAGCAGTATTACACTGTAGAAAAATGGGGCGATACGTTGGTTTTTAATGACTTGCGGTTTGGGCAAATTGCAGGCTGGCAAAATCCATCAGCAAAGTTTGTATTCTATTATTTTTTGGAGCAACCAGGCAATAATGCCTTGGTGGTGCAGCGTGGCAGGTTTACCGGATGGAATAAGGGAACTGCTGCTTCTTTTTGGAAAAGAATAAAAGGAAACTAGTGCATAAAGTACGGAGGTTTAAGTGAATACTAGTATCTAAAGCCATGATTCTACGGTTGAATTTAAACTAAAGTAGTGAAATATACATAATATAAAAGTTTATGTATAAGTAGGTAAGTTATTTATATAGTACAATAAAAATTACGAAAAGTGTACTGATAGCTAAACCGTCATATTTAACAACCGAGGAGATTTACACCATTGTTGTAAAGTCGTTTTTTAAAGGGTGTGTAAATGAGTATAATCAAATTTATAAATGATACTTATCATTGTTTTTTACAGTTCCATCATTTAAATTTACTCTCTAAAAAGCTTGTTATGCCAACCAAATTAACTCCTGAAATTAGGCAGGTTATAAAAGCAGTTCATTACCTTCCTTCCGTATCAATTATAATGCCTTTTGAGCCTAAAATGAGTCTAAAAAAGGATCTGCTCCTTAGCCTCAAACTAGCCTTGAATAAAGTTGAAGAAGAAATACTCAAAAACTATCCTGCCGATATGGGAGTATTGGTAATGCATAAGCTACAATCAATTACAAGTGATTTAAATTTTAATACCCATAAAAAAAGTATTGCTATTTATGTATCGCCGGTATTTCAAAAAGTACTTTATCTCGATTTATTGGTACAAGAAAAAATAAAAGTGGATGATTCTTTTGAAATCAGGGAATTGGTATACAGTAAATTACAAACATATAAATACCTTGTGCTATTGCTTTGCGGCAAAAGTAGCCGTATCTATGTAGGTAATTTGCAAACCTTTGTAAGAATTATTTCTGATACTTCCACCGCTTCGTTTGCTTATGAAAATGATACACCGGAAGGTATTGCTATTTTTGATAAGATAAATAACTGCAAAGAAATTGTAGAAGAAAATTTTTTGCACCACATCGATAATACACTTGGTATTATTTTAAACGCTTATAATCTGCCACTTTTTGTAATGGGTACAGAAAAAATTACAGCTCATTTTAAAAAACTAACTAAACATACCAAATCTGTTAATGAATTTATTAATGGAAATTTTGAGGAAGCTACTACAGATGTATTAAAAAATGTACTTGTGCCCTTTATTAAAGATTGGAAGAAAGTAATGGAGAAAAAGGTAATTAATAAATTAGAAGAAGCAGCCAGTAAAAAGAAACTTGCAATAGGTATGAAGGAAGTGTGGGATACGGCTACCAATTATAAAGGACAGCTGTTGGTGGTAGAAAGTAATTATATGTACGCTGCCGGGCAAGGCGGTATTGAAGATATTATTTACACAGCAACCCAGCCTTACAATAAGTTTTCGTACGTAAAAGATGCCGTTGATGATATAATTGAAAAAATATTAGAAAATGGAGGCGATGTAGAGTTTGTGGATAAAGGCGTATTACAAAATTACCAGCATATTGCACTCGTTAAATATTACCGGTAAAGTGCCAGTGAATAATTAAAATAATTTTATTTATTACTCATGATAAACGTTACAAAATGAAAACAATAATAGTTGCAACAGACTTTTCCTCCGCAGCTTTAAACGCCGTTCATTATGCAACAGATATGGCTTTAGCACTTAAAGCAAAATTGCTGCTATTACATATTTACCAGGTATCTGTGGTATATGGAGAATTGCCCATAGCCTTAAATGAAGAAGCAGAAAGGCAAGAAGCTGAAAATGAAATATTGCAGATAAAAAATGGAATAATTAGTAAAACAGGAGGCAATATTTCAGTTGAAACTGATGTAAGATTGGGTGCATTTTTTGACGAGCTAAAAATTGTATGCGATTTTATTAAACCTTATTTGGTGATAATGGGTAGCCAGGGTACCACTGTTGCAGAGCGACTGCTATTTGGCGGACATACCGTAAATGCTATGAAGCATCTAAAGTGGCCGTTGATTACAGTGCCAGTTAATATACATTTTAACGGTATCAAAAATATCGGGTTCGCTTGCGACTTTGAGAATGTTACCCGCAATACTCCTGTAAATGAAATTAAAATGATTATGAATGATTTTAATGCATTCCTGCATATTATTAATACAGGAGATCAAAGTGAATTTAATCAAAATGTTGTTTTTCAATCAGGCTTAATGAATGAAATGTTTGGTGCTGTATTACCTAAATACCACTTTATTACCAGCGATAATGCTGATGAGGGCATAATAGATTTTACAGATAAAAACAATATTGAATTACTGATTGTACTACCAAAGCAACATAATTTGCTCGATAAGCTATTTAATAAAAGCATTACCAAACAGTTGGTTCTGCATAGTCATGTACCGGTAATGGCGCTTCATAATAATGCGTAAAAACTGTTATTATCAACTTTTAAGTCCAAAGGTTTTTTTTAGTATTGAGGTGGGAGAAAAATTGTAGCTAAGAGTAAATTCAGCAGCTATTTATGTGCGTTTTTAACAGATAATGTGAATAGTTTATTTGCAGAAAGCATATTTAGATTTGTACTGTAGATAATAGCAATTACTATTAAACATTATCTCGAAAAAATATTTTTTACTTATGTTTATTAAAGAGAAAAAAAAGCCAGCCCCAGGCATACATCCTTTTATCAATTTTTACAAATGAACAAAAAAGAATTAAACCAAATCAGCAATAAGCTACACAATAAATTAATTGAGCAAACCAAGGCAATGCTTTTTGATTTTGATGAAGAGGTAATACACAAATTGAGGGTAACACATAAAAAACTAAGAGCGTTTCTTCGAATGCTGTCTCATCAAAAAGTAAAAGAAAACTCCATTATAATTAGCAATAAATTAAAAGCCAGTTTCAAACTGGCAGGAAGTATCCGGGATATACAAATACAACAACAGCGCATACTGAAGGCAGTGAAAAATAGAGAAATTAAAAAGCCAACTATGTATCTTTTTCTGCTACAAAAAGAAATGGCTTTACAAAAGGAAAAACTCCTCAAAATATTGACTACTAAAATAATTGCAGCAAACAGCAAGCATACAACAGCGGCATTACCAAATAGATTTTCTATTAAGCTATTCAGGGGTTTTCTGCTACAGCATTGGAAAAACATTGATGCCATTTTACTGTCAAAAAAATTAAGCGATGATGATATTCATAGTATCCGGAAAAGTATAAAAGATATTTTATATAACCTTAAAATTTACGAAAAAACAAAACATGGTATGCTTACCAATAGTATTTGGAAGGGGAAAGATGAAGCATATTTTTCAGCGCTGCTTACAGAACTTGGACAATTTCAAGACAGGTTTACGGGTATATTATTCTTAAATGCTAAGCGAATTAATAAGTTGGATAAGCATAGCAAGGCTCAAATAAATACAATAAAGAAAATATGGCAAAAAGAAAAATCTACGCTAAAAAAAACACTGTTGCTGCGTTTAAAAAACGATTTTACTATTGTATAAAATTCTGCTGTAAGCAGTGTAGTTTTATGTAGTGCAAAAGCAATTGATTTTACCACTTTTAAAAATATTATCCAGTAAAAAACACCTGCAAAAGTGCAGGTGTAGTAATTTTTTGTATTTCATTCAACTCAAAACTTTTTTCTCTGCTTAGGCTGTTGTAGCTTCATCTGCAATTAAAATAGCTTCGCTTATTATTGCTAATCCTTCATCTATCTGAGCTTTGGTTACGCACAGTGGCGGTGCTATAAAAATATAACTCCAGCGTACAAATGTGTACATTCCCAAAGCCTTAATTTTAGCAGCTACTTTATTCATTACTTCCATTTCATCTGGCTTTGCATTAAAGGGAGCCATAGCTTCTTTTGTAGTGCGATTTTTTACCAACTCAATGCAGCCAAGCAAACCAGTAGTTCTAAAATCGCCAATGCTCGGATGCTTTTGTTTTAATAATTCTACCTGCTCAGTTACATATGCCCCCATTGCGGCGGCATTTTCAATCAGGTTATCATCTTCATAAATATTCAGCGTTTCTAAAGCTGCTGCACAAGCCACCGGATGAGCAGAATATGTAAGGCCTAAGGCTAGCATAACATCATCATATTTAGCCGCAATTGTATCACTCACCTGCAGGCAGCCAAAAGGAATATAACCACAGGTAAGTCCTTTTGCCATACAAATCATATCCGGGATAATACCATGGTTTTCAAAACCAAACCATTTGCCGGTTCGGCCAAAGCCACTCATTACCTCATCCATAATTAGTAAAATACCATGCTTATTGCATATTTTTCTTACTGCATTTAAATAGCCAACCGGGTATTGTAAACAGCCGGAAGAGCCAGACTCTCCTTCTAATAATATAGCTGCAATATTTGCCGGCCCTTCGTAAGCAATCATTCTTTCAAGGCTTGCGACAGTTTCTTTCAATAAATTTTCTTCCCCATATTCCCAACGATACTTATAGGGCAAATCAAAGTGAACAAAATTGGGTGCTTGCTGTGCATCTACTGGTAATTTACGTGGATCACCGCTTGCTGCCATTGCACCAATAGAAGCACCATGGTAAGATTGGTAGCGGGTAAGTATTTTATGGCGTCCTGTGTATAATCTAGCTAGTTTAATAGCATTATCGATGGAAGTGGCTCCGCATAAAGTGAAAAAGGATTTATTTAAATCGCCTGGACAAATTTCTGCTAGTTTTTTACCCAATTCACCCCGTACTTTGGTAACACAGCTAGGTGTAACATAGCTAACTTCCTGCATTTGCCTAACTACAGCATCTGTAATTCGTTGGTTGCCGTGGCCAATGTTTACATTCATCAGTCCCGATGAAAAATCGATGATTCGGTTACCATCATAGTCGTATAAGTAAACCCCTTCAGCATGTTTTACTGCCAGCGGATTTTGACCTTTTTGTTTGCTCCAGCTAAAGAGTGTGTAATCAAGATTTTCCTGTACAATCTCTTGTGTTTCTGATAATGTAGATGTTTGCATATTTTAATTTTTTATCATTATTTATAGTCTAAAGTATAATCGAAAAAACTGAGCATTTGTTGTA
>JBBQTZ010000079.1:0-17441 GCA_038234405.1 Chitinophagales bacterium | reverse complement strand
GATATAAAACCAATTATAAATAGGCTTTTGAAATGCTACAATACCGCCAACGGCAAAGTAACTAAGTTGAAAACCAACATCCCACAAATAATAAGGATTGTAGCAAAGCATTACAAATGCAGAGGCTGCCAGCGAATTGTAAATGGATGCCTTTTTAAAAAAATTAGTGCCAAGGGTAATAAAGGTAAACATTACTGCTGCCCTGCATACAGAAGCAGCTGCACCGGTAAGTAATGAGAAAAGCCACAGGCAAGCTAAAATAAAAACTACCTGTACCGCTTTTGACTTTTTGATGTAGGGCAATCTTGTAAAAATCCAAATCAGCATTACATAAATTAGTCCGAGGTGCATGCCAGAAATAGCAATAATATGTACTACACCCGTATTGCTGTAAGATTGTACCAAATCTTTATCCAAATCGTTGGTATAGCCAATGAGTAAAGCTTCTGTAATGCCAAGCTCATCTTTACTGCTGCCAACATAAGTACGTAAAATGCTAATTATTTTTTCTCTTGTAGTAAAAATAAACTGCTGAAAAGGATGAACGTTTTTCTGAGGCAGCAATACCCAATCTTTTGGTTGTAGAAAAACATTGTAAAATATTCCTTGAAAAGCTGCATAACGTTGGTAATTAAACGCCCCGGGATTACCAGAGTTTTTTATAGCCTGTATTTTTTTGCTAATTAAAATGATATCGCCATAGTGGAGTTGCTGCGCTGCTCCTTCTTTTGAAAAATACAGTAGTATTTTGCCGCCGCAAGTTACTGTTGCTTCTTTGCGTACAATGCCTTCTACAATGCCATCCGCCTTAATGGATTTTGTTTTTTCTATTACAGGCTCTGCAATTTTTACTACCAGGTAATCACTAACATAATAATCACTATCATGGTAATCACTATTATGGTAATAATTACCAAACCAACTGTTGCTGTGCCGGCTATCTTTTTGCCAGGTTAGCAACATCCCCACTCCAATTAAAATGAGGTTTAATAAAATACCTTGTACAAACTGGGCTTTAAATTTTATGGTAACAGGTAGTAATGAAAACAGCGCAAAGGCAGTAAGGAATGATAGTATACCAAAAACTGTTTGCAAAAAGGGTATTTGCCAATACCAACCAATGATGATACCAGCTACGAATGGTAATAACAACCTGATAAAAGGAGCTGTTTTCCAAAATGGTATATCGTAATTTTTAATCACTTACTAATATAAGTAATTTTTTTTAGATATGCAACGATTTGCTATATTTCGGCAATGATTTTTTTTACTAAAAAGGCATTTATTTGCGCAATGCTACGGCTAACTCAAAACCAGGTATTGTTCTTTTCCCCCGATAATTAGTTGTGAAAGGCTTCAGCTATTTCTATATATTAATGCTGCAAAAAGCGGGTTTATTTGCCGTAATTATAGTCGCTTAAAATGTACGCTTCCTTTTTTTCATCAGGCTAAAACCAACTTGGTATAATATATTTGCACAAAATTTTATACATGTCATATTTGTTCACCAGCGAAAGTATCATCAGCTTTTTTGTACTGGTAATTTTAGAAATTGTATTAGGCATTGATAATGTAATATTCGTTAGCATTATTATGAATCGTTTAAAAGATGCCAAAGACCATAAAAAGGCCAGACTTATCTGGATGATAACAGGTATTATTTCCAGAAGCTTGCTGCTATTAGGTTTGGGGTGGTTGTTATCTCAAAAGGGTAAATCTCTTTTTACAATATGGGATAAAGGATTTGACCTTGCAAGTTTGGTGATGCTTTTGGGCGGCTTGTTTTTGATGTATAAATCAGTAAAAGAAATTCATGGTAAGTTAGAAGGAGAAGATCCAAACGCTACAACTGCCAACCAAAAGGGTATAACAATGGGGCAGGCTATAATGCAAATTATATTGATAGATGCAGTATTCTCCTTTGATAGTATTATTACAGCCGGCGGTACTGCCAAGCATGTAGAAATTATGATTGCAGCCGTAGTAATAGCCATGCTTGTAATGTTTTTATTTAGTCCTAAAATATCTTCGTTTATTCACAAACATCCCACTTTAAAAATGCTGGCATTGTCATTTTTAGTAATGATTGGTATTAGTTTAATTATAGAGGGTTGGGATAGCGCAGGCGCACACGATTTACACTTAAAAAATTATATTTACTTCGGTATGGCATTCTCTTTTATAGTAGAGTTGTTAAACATGACGGTGATGAACCGGGCAAAAAAACGCAGGGTAGTTCAATTAAACGGTCCGGTACTAACTGATGAAACAGTTGGCAATAATGATAGCGCAAAGTAAATACTCAACAATAGTTTACTGTGTTGGTAAAGAGTTTGATAGTAAAATGGTAGCAGCATAAATTCCTGCGGTTTCTGTTCGTAGCCTCGTATTACCTAATGCTACCGGTATAAACTGGTATTGTAATGCAAGTGTAATTTCATCTTTTGTAAAGTCGCCTTCAGGGCCAATAAGTATGAGTTTGCTTTTAGCTGGAGTTACACCTTGTTGGCTAAGTTGTACTTTATTACTCTCTGATTCGCAGTGGGCAATGTACCTGCTATCAAATTGATTGGTTGTAATGATTGAGTTTATTTTTTGTGGCGTGTGTAATACAGGCAGCCATACCTGCTGAGACTGAAGCATGGCACTAACTAAAATATTGTTCACCCGCTCCTGCTTAAAATTTTGTTTTTCTGTTCGTTCACAAAGCAGCGGAATAATGGTAGAAACTCCCATTTCAGTTACTTTTTCTAAAAACCATTCAAACCGGGTATTGTTTTTTATTAGTGAAATACCTATACAAACTGCGGGAGTAAGTGGCTTGGTGTAAGTAGATGCCAATATTTCTGCAACACATTTTTTTCTATTGTCGTCAATAATTTTACAGCGTAGCAAATACCCTTTACCATTGGTAAGATGCAATTCCTCGTTCTGCTGCATTCTTAATACCTGCACTATATGTTTAGATGTTTCTTCACTCAAAACAATGGAGCCCGTAGTATTTATTTCTTCAATATAAAAAAAGGGTAACGCCATAAAAAATAAGAAGGGAGAACAAATCTAAAATTCATTCTCCAGTATAGTATAAGTAATTATTTGCCAATACAATGTTGGTTTACTTCATCGGGTGCATTTCAAATTGTTGCAGCACTTAATGTTTAGAGATTACACCAACCACGGCCAAGCCTCCGTCGGATGTCCCCATCTACCGAAATCGGGAGCGATACTTAGAAATGCATCCACTTCATCTGCCTAATGCAGCATATTAATTGAGCGGCACTAAAATGGTGCATCTTCATCAAAAGCTCCATCGTTCATTTTGCTTCCTTTTTGAATGTATAAACTTGCGCTACCTCCATTTTCAGAGGGTTTTACAGGCCTAAAACCGCTAGGAGGTACAGTGCTGCCACTATTACCAAAATCGTTGCTGCCATCTTCATCTTCTATAAATTTTTGAATATGCAGCAGTGCCTTTAGTTTGATAGTGTCCAGACTACCATTTCTATGTTTTGCAATTTTTACATAAGTTTCACCTTTACTGCTTTCGCCCATTTCGTTGGTAGCAATCTCATAGTAATCGGGCCTGTACAAAAACATTACCATATCAGCATCCTGCTCAATTGCTCCCGATTCCCTCAAATCACTTAATTGTGGAATTTTAGCACCTTCCTTTCTTTTTTCAACCTCTCTGCTTAATTGTGATAGTGCAATAATAGGTACTTGTAGTTCTTTGGCCAGTCCTTTTAAATCTCTTGATATTTTACTAATCTCCTGCTCCCTGTTACCATTTTTATTATCTCCGCCACCGCTCATTAACTGCAGGTAATCAATTATTATCAGGCCAACATTGTGCTTATTTTTTAACCTGCGGCATTTTGCTCTTAACTCAAATATGTTTAAAGCAGCCGAGTCATCTATAAAAATGGGGGCGTTGCTAAGGCGCTCTATACCCTTTTTATATAGTTGCTTCATTTCATGTTCTTCCAGCTTACCCCGGGAAATTTTCTCCAGCCAAATCTCGCTCTCTGCACTTAAAATACGTTGTACCAATTGACCAGCACTCATCTCCAGGCTAAAAAATGCTACCGGGTATGGTTTTTTAGTATTTAATGCAGCAGTGCGGGCAAGGTTTAGTGCAAAGGCCGTTTTACCAACAGATGGCCTTGCTGCCAGTATGATTAAATCGGTTGGTTGCCAGCCATAAGTTAGTTTATCTAACGAAGGGAAGCCACTTGGTACACCTGTAATATCTTCATCTCTATTGCGCATTTCCTCAATACGCTCAATTGTTTTTACCAGCACGGTATTAATATCATCAAAGTTTTTGCGAAGGTGATTATTGGTAATTTCATACAATTTGCTTTCTGCATCATCCAATAAGTCAAATACATCTGTGCTATCTTCATAAGCATCGCCAATAATTTCTCCGCTAATTCGAATAAGCTCCCGCTGTATAAATTTTTGCAAAACTATCCTTGAGTGTGCTTCAATATTGGCAGATGATACCACTGAATTGGTAAGTTTGGATACATAGTAAGGCCCACCTACCAGCTCTAATTCTTCTTTTATTTTAAGTTCCTCTACAACCGTAAGTAAATCTATAGGCAAACCCTTGTTGGCAAGCGATTGCATGGCACGGTAAATTTGTTGATTGGCATCGGCATAAAAACATTCGGGTTTTAATATTTCCACCACAGTATCAAAGGCGCCTTTCTCCAGCATAATAGCTCCCAGCACTGCCTCTTCCAGCTCTTTAGCTTGCGGGGGTATTTTTCCAAAAACCATATTTCCCAAATCGAGGGATGTTTTTCTGCGGCTTTTTCTGTCTTTATTTATGTTGGTAAATTCCATTTAATTAATTAGTTGTTCTATGTACTATAAGGGGAATGTTGGTTTGCGTTGTTTTCAAAAATTGGGACAGTTAATTATTAAAAAAAGTATTTTCAAAAAGGATATCTGTAGATTTTGAATGCGAGGCAGCTAAGATAGAGTCAAAATCTATTCGGTTTATCCACAGCCGGCATTGCATAACTTTTAATATTGATTTTCCACATGCAGTTAACACGCAAAATTAGGTTATTCACCAGTTGTTACCATCATTATTAACAGGCGATATTCAAAAGGAGTCGTATTACGTAACAATTTATTAACATGAAAAATGGCGTCAACTTTTTTTTCTGCACCCTTCACAACTTTTTTTGCACTTGTTTTTATCGTTAAGATACCATAGTAATACAGGTACTGATTTACTTCATTTTTATAGACCTTTAACATGTTACGGTAACATTTTTAAAGTTTGCCATTCACCAGATAAACTGGTAAAATATTAAAAATTTCAACCTTTTTTTAAGTGATGATGCAATAAACTGTCAATAGTTATCTTTGCAGCATTATTTGTAAAAACAGCAATCATCAATGACCATAAGTTACAATTGGCTGAGTGAATACCTGCCTGCGGGGCAGCCCGGAATGCCCGATAAATTAGATCCTGAAAAGTTGAGCAAAATCTTAACTTCTATAGGTCTTGAAGTAGAAAGCCTGACAAAATATGAAGAGCTGAAAGGCGGATTGGAAGGTCTTATAGTAGGTGAGGTAATCGCTTGCGAAAAACACCCTGATGCAGATAAACTGCACCTTACAAAGGTAAATATTGGTAGTGGAGAACCTTTGCAAATAGTATGTGGTGCCCCAAATGTAGCCGTTGGGCAAAAAGTAATAGTAGCAACAGTTGGAGCAACAATTTATCCGGTAAGTGGCGAGCCTGTTACTATGAAGAAGGCGAAAATCAGGGGTATAGAAAGCTTTGGAATGATATGTGCCGAAGATGAAATAGGTTTAAGTGTAAACCATGCAGGTATTATGGTATTGCCCAATGATTTACTACCTGGCACAGCAGCATCTGAGTATTTTAAACCCTACACCGATTTTATTTATGAAATTGGCCTTACGCCCAACCGTATGGATGCCATGAGCCATTTAGGTGTTGCAAAAGATGTATGTGCATACCTATCGCATCATTATAAAAATGAACTACATGTAAAATTACCTTACAAAAACGTAACGCTAAATACTGCTGCCAAAAACGAACAGCCTGTACCCAATTTTTCTGTTACCATAGAAAATATAGACGGTTGCCAACGATACGCAGGCATTTACATACAGGATGTTATAATTGGCGAAAGTCCTTTGTGGCTGCGGCAAAGGCTAAAAAGTATTGGTCTTCGTCCTATCAATAATATTGTGGATATTACCAATTTTATTTTGCATGAAACCGGGCAGCCACTGCATGCTTTTGACGCAGATAAAATTATTGGCAAAAAAATTATCATAAAGAATTTGCCTGAGGGTGAGGCCTTTATTACGCTTGATGAAAAAGAAAGAAAACTTGCCGCTGACGATGTAATGATATGTAATGCAGGGGCACCTATGTGTATCGCAGGTGTTTATGGCGGTTTGCATAGCGGCGTTACCGGCACTACCACCAATATATTTTTAGAGAGTGCATGGTTTAATCCTATCTCTATCAGAAAAACATCTTTTAAACATGGCTTAAGAACAGATGCAGCAACCCGGTTCGAAAAAGGCGTTGATATCAGCAGTACCGTAGTAGTATTAAAAAGAGCTGCTCTAATGATGAAGGAAATTGCCGGAGGAACTATTACAACAGACTTAATAGATGTGTATCCTTCTCCAAAAAGCAAGACAGAGGTAGCCCTAAAATATCATTACCTTAAAAAGCTAAGTGGTAAAAATTATCATGGAGATACTATAAAAAATATTTTAACTGGTCTTGGTTTTGAGATAATAAAAGAAGGGCTCGATGATATAAGAATAGCGGTTCCTTTTAGCAAGCCCGATATTAGCATACCTGCGGATATTGTAGAAGAAATAATGAGGATAGATGGATTCGATAATGTGGAGATACCTGCCTTTATCAATATGTCTCCTGCTGTAGAAACGCTTGGTAGAGAAGCAGGTTATAAAGAGAAACTAGCTGCTGCTTTAACCGGTATTGGCTTCAACGAAATATTTACCAATAGCATTACCAATGCAGCGTATTTTACCCCTGGTATACTAGCTACTACTGTTAAAATGATTAATAGCCTGAGTGCAGATTTAAATGTAATGCGGCCATCTATGATGGAAACAGGCTTAGAGTGCATTGCATATAATTTAAATAGAAAAAATAGTGATTTACAGTTTTTTGAAATTGGTAAAACGTACAGTGCAACTGCAACAGGGCAATACCAGGAGCAGCAACATTTATCACTGTATATAACAGGTAAAAAGCACGCTGATAGCTGGAAAAGCAAAGGGGATAAAGCTGATATTTATTATGCTAAATCTGTTGGTAACAACCTGATACAGTTATTGGGTTTACAGCTTACAAGTTTTGAACAAGTGCAAAATAGTTCATTGGATTTTTGTTTAAATGCTGCCATTGGGCAGGTTATAGTGGCAAAAATAGGTAGTGTAAATAAAGCAGTGTTGGATAAGTTTGAAATAAAGCAACCTGTATTTTATGTAGATATTTATTGGGATACAGTAATGGCGTTGAGTAAAAAAAGTACTACTGTTTATGCAGAAATACCTAAATTTCCATCGGCACAAAGAGATATTGCCATAGTGGTAGATAAAGCAGTTGAGTATGCCGCCATTGAAAAAGCTACGTATGCTGCCAAAGTAAATAAGTTAACAGCAGTAAACCTTTTTGATATTTTTGAAAGTGAAAAATTAGGTTTAAATAAAAAATCAATGGCCATCAATTTTACATTTGCAGATGATGAAAAAACAATGACGGATAAGGAAATTGATGCTATGATGGGTAAAATAATTGCCTGCTACGAAAATGAACTGGGAGCAGAAGTTAGGAAATAATATGCAGCAATACAAATGGTTGAATACGCTGCTGCGATAGTTACAAACACCTATTAAAAACCAAAACAAAATTGTTGCATGGCTTTTTTGGAAGACAATATAAGGCGGGTTACTGTTAAACTTCAGCAATTACTAAAGCAATACCAGCAATTGCAAAAAGAAAATAGCCGCCTAAAACAAGAGCTGGAAAAAGCCAACACACTGCAAGTAACTAACGGGGAAACTATTAACCAGTTGCGACAGCAGGTTGCTATACTAAAAGTAGCAGCAGGGCTTATGAATGACAATGATAAAAAGGCATTTGACAGACAAATAAATCAATATATAAAAGAAATAGATAAATGCATGGTAATGCTTGGCCAATAATATGACTGCAGATCTTATACCCATTAATATTGTTATTGGCGATAGAACTTATCGCATAAAGATAATGCCAGCAGATGAAGGGCTTATACGTAGTACCTTAAAAATTATTAACGAAAAAATTGTGGAGTTCAAAACACAGTTTGCAGGCAAGGATATGCAAGATTATGTTGCAATGGTAATGATTTGGTATGCTACCCAGGCATCTGCCAGTACCAACCCTGCCCTTGAAAAAGAGATGTTGCAGGCATTGGTAAAAATTGAAGAGCAATTAAATAATGCACTTTAATTTTTATTCAATAAAATCTTTTTACAAATACATGATAATTCTCCTGATTAAGTTTGTGATTTTTGCATTCTAAATGAAAAGCGTCAGACAACTTAAAAGTATCTCTTTAATTTTTTGCATTTGTTTTTTTACGAATACGTATGTTTTTGCTCAAAAAAGCTTACCGGATACCAGTTTGTTAGATGAAATTGTAGTAACTGCCACCCGTACAGAGCGAAAGCTGAGTAATGTAGCAATCCCTACAACAGTTATTTCCAGTAGATTAATACAGCTATCAGGCTCGCTAAGATTAAATGAAATTTTGCAGGAGCAATCAGGTTTATTGCTTACTAGCGGCTCTGGAAGCAGTGCAGTAGGTGGTGGTATTTTTGGCAATGGTATTCAAATGCAAGGCTTATCGCCAGATCATACAATGATATTGCTTGATGGAGAACCACTCATTGGAAGGCAGGGTGGGGTAATGGATTTATCAAGGTTTGCTATAGGAAATATTCGCAAAATAGAGATTGTGAAAGGTCCGTCATCCAGCTTGTATGGCAGTGAGGCAATGGGTGGCGTTGTAAACATTATAACAGAACCACTACAGGGAAAACAATTGCAGGCTACACTGCGTACTGGATCTTTTTATAACAATGATGTTGCTTTAAGTGGCAATTATACCGGGCAAAAAGCTGCAATTTATTTTTATAGCAATCGTAATAGCAGCAATGGCTATGATCTTAACAAGGCTACGCCTGAAAAAACAGTTGACCCTTTTTACAGCTATACCAACCAACTCAAATTTTCATATAACTTTTCACCAGCTACCAAACTTATAATAAGCAGCAGGTATTATTATTCTAACCAGGATAGCTATTATGCCATCAACAGCCCAGTACTAAATGTGGGCGGAAGCGGTACTGTAAAAGATTATAACATTAACCCTGTTTTATACCATCGGTTTTCTCATATTGTTAAATCACAACTGCGTTTATATGCCAGTGGCTATAGTTTTGTTCAGCAATTAGACAGTATTGCCAACGGTAAAAAATATTATGCAGATAATTTTAACCAGTATTTTTTTCGTGCAGAAAATCAAACAGATATTGATTGTAGTAAAAACAATACATTCACTTTTGGCGGCGGTTATACAGTACAAAATGTAAATACATCGAGGTACAGAGAGCCAAAGCAACAGCACATGTTTCATGCATTTGCGCAAGATGAATGGGTGTACAGAAAAAACTTAACAATTATAGCAGGGCTTCGGTACGATTATAATTCAGACTTTGCTACTCGCCTAAGCCCGAAACTTTCTACTAATGTTAAACTAAATAATAAAATTCAACTCAATGCCTCTTATGGCGCAGGTTTTAAAGCGCCCGACTTCCGTCAGCTATACCTCAATTTTTTAAACAATGCCGGTGATGGCTATAGTATTTTTGGCTCGTCTGAATTTTCTGTAAATAATTTACTTGAGCAGAAAATGCTTGGGCTGGTAGCTGATATTTTACCTGCGGCTTATCAAATAAAATCATTAATGCCGGAAATATCAAGTGGTTTTAACCTTGGCGCTAAAATAAATGCAAATGATAAGTTGAACATTGACTTGAATTTTTTTAGAAATGATATTGCCAATCTTATTAACTACCTGCCAGTTGCAGTTAATAGTAATGGTACTTCTATTTTTAGTTATGTAAATGTAAATAGTGCTTTTACACAAGGTGCAGAAATAAATACAACCTATCAGTTGTTTAAAAATATAAAGTTATCCGGCGGCTATCAATTTCTTCAAACAGGCGATAAAGATATTTTAGAACAAATAAAAAACAACAAAATATACGGTAGAGATATGGTGAACGGAGCAGCCAGATTAATGACTACCAAAGATTACAGTGGCTTATTAAACAGAAGTAAGCACATGGCTAATTTTCGTGTATTTTATGATGATGCTGTAAGCGGATGGTCTGCATCAATCAGGTTTATTTACAGAAGCAGATGGGGTGTATTAGATAAAGATGGTAATGGCTTTGCCAATATGGATGCAGAATTTGCACCATCAAATTTGCAAATAAACACAACAGTTGCAAAAAAATTCAACAATCACTTTACAGCTCAGTTTGGTATAAACAATTTAGCTAACCAAACCAATGCACAGTTTATGCCCAATACACCCGGGCTCAATTGGTTTATAAGTATGAATTATTCACTCAAAAAATAAAAATAAAAACAAAAAAAACAAAAAAATGAAATTTTCAATTAAACAACAATTCGTACTAGCAGCAACTCTTTTTTTAACAGCAGCAATGGTTGGTTGTAAAAAAGATAGCCCTGCAGTAACTCCCGCCACAATAGCCACTAAATCATTTTTGGTAAGCGGCTCTCCTGTAGGTGCTTTTAATTTGTATGGTTTTGAAACAGGAGCTCCAGTACTAAACACAGACTCTGTAAGTAATAAATGGGACTTTGCCATGCGCTTTGAAAAGATTATTGTAAACAGCAACAGCAGTGGGCCAGGCAATGCTGGTGTACAGGTTTTAAGTACCCCTTTTGATGCTGTAACTACTGCACCGGAAGTTGGATATCGATATGATACCACCTCTACCAACCTTGCTGTAAAAGGTACCGATTGGTACACTTACAATCCTACTACAAGATCGTTTTCGCCTATAGCCGGTAAAACATTTGTGTTTAGAACAGCAGCCAATAAGTATGCAAAAATGGAAATACTTACAGCAGACCCTACAGATGATAATGGTGCAATGGTAACGCCTCCTACAAGACCTACTAAAATTAAATATACCATCCGGTACGCATACCAGGCAAGTGGTACAAGGGTATTTTAGTAATTAAATTTTTATTAGAATAAAAAAGGCGGATGTTTACATTCGCCTTTTTTGTAATTCTACATTTTTTAACCTGGGTTTTAGTAGTTTTTTAATAAACCTAAACTGGTACGTAACAAAAGTTACCGAACAACTATGTAATCTTCATTACCTTCCGTTAAATTTTAAATTTATGAAAAAAAATATGGGAAACGCTGATCGTATCATTCGCATATTGTTAGCTATGGTGGTATCTGTTTTGTATTTTACGAGCACCATTACCGGTACATTTGGTTTTGTATTGCTTGTGGCAGCAGGCATTTTTTTAGTAACAGGTTTGGTTAGTTTTTGTCCGCTTTATACGTTAATTGGCTTTAATACCTGCTCTGCAAAAAAGTAACTGATACATATATGATTAATTTTTGCAACCCATTGTTGCAATTATTTTAAAGTTGTGTAATAGTTTTCAGCTAGTTTTTTCATCGGCCCCAAAGCTGTACCCGTTTAATGTATAAAGTTTATAACCCCAACCAGATGCAAGAGCACTTGGTTGCGGTTATACTATTTTAAAAAAACAAAACGCACACAGTTATTCTATTGCATCAAAAATTATCAGTACAAACTAAATACCTTTTTAATTACAAAATTTGATCAAACAAAAGGCTGGATTCGTTCCGGCATTTTTACTTTTACAATTTATATAATTGGGTAGCTGTTTTAAAATCGGCAAAAAGGTTAAGCTACAAAATAATTTAGCTATGTTGTTACAGTTGAAATCTTAGTGAGGCTTTCAACTGCAATATTTTGGCTGATACGATGGTTAATCTTATTCCCATTTACGCATTCTCAATCCACACACTTCCCCAATTGTATCACATTTACCAGGCTTGGTATGTATTTGTTATAATATATGTGAATGATACAAAAGGTTTGTATAATTATATAAGTGTACGATTGTAAAGCCCTGTGGCACTGCTACTTTCACTCAATCCAATTTTTTTATTTGCAGATTGAATTCAAACAAACTACCGTGATAATATCGCGGTATAGATATTGGCTGTTTGTATTTTAAAATATAAAACAATGCGAAAAATTTATTTAGTTTTTACCGTGGTTATTAGCATCGGTAGTTTAATTTCTTGTAACAGTACTGCAGATAATGCTGCAAAAGAAGATGCAATTGTGCTAACAGAATATGTAGATTCAGTTGCAAACCTTACCCCCGTTTATACCCAGGAAAACTGGACAGCAATTGACAATGCCTACCAGGAAAAAGCCATGAAGGCAGAAGCAAATATTGAAAAATTACGTGCAGAAGATAAAGAAAAAGCTGAGGCAAGTAAAGCCAAATATGCGACCTTAAAAGCAAATTATGCAGCTAAAATTAAAGAACTTGAAACTGCGTCTAAAGTACCCGATTACAGGAAAGTACTGCGTGGTAGCTTATTTGGAGAGGGAAATATTGGCGACGATATGAAGTTTTCTTATGTAACCGGTAAAAATATATTGAGTGTTTATAAAAACTTTGTAGATAAAGTAGCCGATAATAAAAACAAATATTCAAGAGAAGATTGGGACGAAGTAAAAACATTGTACGAAGCGTTGGATACCAGAAAAAATGAAGTAGAGAAAGATCTTGCAGGTAGCGATAATATGAAAATAGCCGGACTTAAAATAAGGTTTGCTTCTATTGTAGCAACCAATAGAGGTGGTGCCAAGGTAAAAGAAAATGCAGAATCAAAAGAATAATTTAATTACTGTTATCTTTTTTATAAAATGAAGTACAGTAAGGGATTAGATTGTAATTATTAAAGTGAAAGTATGGTAAATCGGTCGGCTGATAAGTTTAACAAATAATGCCCCTTTATACAGTTTAATTTACATTGGTTAAACTTAAAAAAAACGTTTCAAATATTTGAAGCGTTTTTTTATAATTCAAAATGTAAAAGCAGCTATTTTTAATAATTAGCTTGTATTGGTTTTATAAACAATTAAAAAATAGTATAAACGAATTTAAATCTAAATTATCTACAAAAAATGAAAAAAGCGTACCTAAATATCCCTATGTTTTTGCTGTTGGTTTTACAGGCCTGCAATACGCCTTTAAAGGAAGAAGTTATTCCGGTAAAGCATTACACAAAGCCTGCTACCATTGGTTTTCATTTTGCCAATGCCAGGTTATGGTTATCTCAAAACAATGCGGATACTATCAATAAGAATATAGTTTTTTCTGTTAACCGAACAGATTCGGAAAATTTTGCAAAAATGGATACGGTTATCATACCCAACGACCTATCCGGCGATCTTGAGTTTTATCTTCCCTTTCCTGTAAGTGTGCCAGCAATTAAGCAAATAAATAAAGTGATTTATTTCTCATACCCGTCACAGGTATTTGCCGCTTATGAAAATGGAGAGCTTGTTTATACCGGAGCTGTAAATATGGGTAGAAAAAAAGATCGAACACCAACCGGGCTTTTTTATGCAAACTGGAAGGCAGAAAAAACCATCAGTACCTTTAACGATGAATGGGAACTCCGTTGGAATTTTAATATACAAAGCAAGGAAGGAATTGGTTGGCACCAATATAGTTTGCCGGGTTATCCTGCATCACATTCATGCCTGAGATTGCAGGAAAACGATGCCCGAAATTTATATGATTGGGCAGATCAGTGGAAAGTAGATGATAAAGAAAATCTAGTACTAAACGGTACGGCTGTAATTGTTTTTGGCACCTATAATTTTGATGCCCCCAAGCCATGGCTCCAATTGGTTGATAATCCTGCAGCATTAGATATATCCACAGCACAAATAGAACAGATTACCAATCCTTACTTACTGGATATTATGAAATGGCAAACTAAGGCTTTAGAGTCTAAAACTAATGAGAGAATGAGAGAATGAGTGAATGAGGGAATGAGAGAATGAGAGAATGAGAGAATGAGTGAATGAGAGAATGAGAGAATGAGAGAATGAGAGAATGAGTGAATGAGTGAATGAGTGAATGAGAGAATGAGAGAATGAGTGAATGAGAGAATGAGTGAATGAGAGAATGAGTGAATGAGAGAATGAGTGAATGAGAGAATGAGTGAATGAGAGAATGAGAGAATGAGTGAATGAGTGAATGAGTGAATGAGCGAATGAGAGAAGGAGTGAATGAGAGAAGGAGTGAATGAGAGAAGGAGTGAATGAGAGAAGGAGTGAATGAGTGAATGAGTGAATGACAGAATGAGGGAATGAGTGAATGAGAGAATAAAAGAATAGTTAAATAATTAAATAAACAATTTGTATTTTGTTTGAAATAGTTACTATGACAGACAAAGAAATATTTATTGAAGCTTTTAAGAAAAGGACAATGAAATTGGCAGTTGATGTTATCAAATTTTTTAAGGGATTACCAAATACTGAAGAGGGCCGAATTACCGGTAAACAATTGATTAGGAGTGCTTCATCTGTAGCCGCTAATTATAGGGCAGCCTGCAGAGGAAGATCAAAAGCAGAATTTTATGCCAAGCTTAGTATTACTATTGAGGAGTGCGATGAAACCTTATTTTGGCTTGAATTAATAGAAGCAGCGCAAATATGCAGTCAGCCAAATATTGAAATATTGAAATCTGAAACAACAGAAATATTGATGGTATTGTCAAGGGCAAGAAAAACCGCCTCCCAATAATCCATTAATTCCCTCATTCATTCATTCATTCTATCATTCTATCATTCTATCATTCTATCATTCATTCATTCATTCATTCATTCATTGGCTTCATTCTATCATTCTATCATTCTATCATTCATTCATTCTATCATTCTATCATTCTATCATTCTATCATTCTATCATTCATTCTATCATTCTATCATTCATTCTATCATTCATTCTATCATTCATTCTATCATTCTATCATTCATTCTATCATTCTATCATTCTATCATTCGCTTCATTCCCTCATTCCCTCATTCATTCTATCATTGGCTTCATTCTATCATTCATTCATTCTATCATTCATTCATTCTATCATTGGCTTCATTCTATCATTCCCTCATTCCCTCATTCTATCATTCTATCATTCTATCATTCTATCATTGGCTTCATTCTATCATTCATTCATTCCCTCATTCTATCATTCATTCATTGGCTCCCCTCACTGATTAGTCAATTGCTTTATTTTTCTGATAATAAGTGCAAAACTTAAATATTTTATATTAAAAAACTGATAATCCCTTAAAAGTAGAAAAGTGATGGCAGGTTCTTTTAAAGCAACTGCATTATTAAAACATTCAAGGGCAGTTTCTCTTTCTCCGGCATAGGCGTAATCTACCCCTCTCCATAATTGCGAAACGTATTCGCTTCTTTCTTTTAAACCACTGTACAAATTTTCTACTTCTTTCAATAGTATTGAATTATCGTTTTCAGTATAAAATTTCAGTAAACCTTTATCCGCAGCATTATCCGCCGCAAGTATAGCTGCTTCTTTTTCGTTAAATGACCAATACAATCTGGAGAGATCAGCATACCTGTTTTTTAGTAAAAATTTATCATGAGTGTCTTTATCAACTAAAAGTTGCTGAAGCCTGATGGCTTCATCTCTGTTATTAAGATAAACTGCTGCTCTTATTTGGTTTTCTATTAAATAATCCCACATGGGATTTACTTCTGCCCCTTGGCTATATATCCTTAATGCTTCCTCATGTTCACCTTTAGATTCTAATAAAATAGCCAGCCATAAATATACATTTGATTGATTGGCATTAAGGCCAATAGATCGGCGGTAGGTCATTTCTGCCGCATGAAAATCAAAATTCTGGTAGTACCAATAACCCAGTGACGCTTGCGTTTCTCCGGAAAAGCTATCCAATCCTAAAGCGATATCAATATTTTTTTTTGCAAACCAAAGCATTTTTACCGAATCCTCATAACCCCGATAAGAAGAAAGCAAGTAGGTATCTGCTAAACCAGAATAAGCATTGGCAAATGATTTGTCTTTGGCAACCGCCTGCTCAAAAAGAGTTCTTGCTACTAATAAGTCTGGCTTATTTCTTTCTTCTAGTAAAAGTTTTCCCCTTAGGTAAAGGTCGTAAGCCTGTAGGCTAACAGTTGGTATATAATCAAGTTGCTGGGTTTCTTTTTTTGAAAGTTTTGTATTTAAAACTGATGTAATGGCAAGGGCTACTTCTCTTTGTATAGAAAATATATCATTGCCGGGTCTGTCGTAAGATTCGGCCCATAAATGCTCGTCAGTTATTGAATTAATGAGCTGTGCAGTAATTCTAATCTGATCGCCAGATCGCTGAACACTGCCTTCCAGTATAAGCCTTACGCCCAACTCTTTACCAATTGCTTTAATTGTTTTAGCAGAGTTTTTATATTGAGAAACAGAGGTACGGGAAATAACTTTGTATGCTTTTATTTTAGAAAGTTGTGCAATAATATCTTCTGTAAGCCCATCGCTAAAGTACTCCTGCTCTTTATGGCTACTTAGGTTGGTAAATGGCAATACAGCAATGCTGTTGGCCGCCGCCGTATTTGTCACGGTATCGGCAATTGAGTTGGTTAAAGCAAATAATTTACTGTTTTCAGTAACTACTTCATATACCTGGATAGGAATTTTTACATTTTTTAATTTTTCTTCTCTAACAAAAACAGCCTCTATTTCTTTTTTATTAGCAATATTTCTGTAAACTATTTCCGAAATATAGATGCAGCCAGGCTGGGCAATTGATTGAAGGCGGGAGGCTATGTTTACCACATCTCCAAATATGTTTCCACTTTGTAAAAGCACTTCACCCATGTGAATGCCAATACGTACAGGTATGCCGGGTGGTTCTGCCAAATCTTGTTGCAATAATTTGGCAAACTCTACCGCATCTAACGAACTATTAAAGGAAAGTAAGGTGCCATCGCCATAAAATTGTATCATTTTGCCGTTTAGCTCGGTAGAAATTATTTCTATTGTTTCCTTAAAACGATTAATTTTTGATATTGTGGTAGCCTCATCTTCTTCCATCATTGCCGTAGAACCTACTATATCTGCAAATAAAATTGCGGCAAGCTGGTGAGAGTGTGTTGACATTTTTGCTTTTTTATTTTGGAACGGCAAGTTAATAAAATTAT
>JBBQTZ010000078.1:0-17564 GCA_038234405.1 Chitinophagales bacterium | reverse complement strand
ACCAGTTCCAGGATAAGTTATTGGTGCCTGCAATAGGTGCTATAGTATAATGAATGGTAATGAAATTTGCATCAGCAGTTACATAACTAAAATTAGCAGCAGCAGCACTTGTAGCATTAATATTAAAATAAGATGGAATTGAACCTACTGTATGTGATATTAAAAATTCCTTACTTAATCCATCTGCTGAAAATTGATAACTACCTGTTGCAAGGTTGCTTTCTTCAAATGATATCCAGTTTGTACCATTATAACCTTTAAATTTTTTTTCGCTGGAGTCAAATAAAATTTGGGCAGCTTCAGGCGTTTGTATGGTAGTTCTTGATGGTACCGTAGGTATAATTAAACCCTCATTACTTAGTTTTGTAACAATATTCTCACTGCCTCTTTCGCCGTAAGCAAATTGAAATTTGTTAGCTGTAGATGGAAGTCTAAATCTAAAATCGCCATTAGGGCTGCCTCCAAATTTCTCTACTGAAATTTCGCCATAAGCTACATTACCTCCAATTAAAGTATTATTACGGGCAGTAGCTCTTACACCACCTCTATCCTCGTCGTCTCCTACCCAAAGTACACCTCCCCAGCCATTTCCTTTTCCTTCTACATCATAGTAAGAGAGTCCTTTATGGATAGACCATTCGCCAACCCAGCATTCTACTACACCATTGTATTCAATTGCAGTTCCATATTCATAAGGCAATATTAAAAAGTCTTTTTCGGAGCTGATATTATAACCAATAGTACCAAACATTTTGTTGCGATGTCTTAATCTAAATGCAGGTATATTTTGGCCAAGTGCCCAGGCTGTTGGTGTTGTTGTATATGGCTCATTAGGATCGGCACCTTCTATTACATTTTTAATATTTCTGTGGATGCTGATAAAGGTTGATGTGTCAAAAGCATCCTGGATATAAATAGCGCTATCAAATCTGGCGTTACCATTTACCCTTATTGCAGATTTATTATCCTGTACTGCGTTGTTAATTAATAATGGGGAGGTAGTGGCGATATCTCCGTTGCCATTGATGGTTAACCGTAGTTTTGAGTCGGTAAAAAACGACCAGTTAGAGTTGTCTTTTAAATAAAAAGCTGTAGAAATTCCGTTGTTGGTAGTACTGTTAATTGGCTGAATTACAGCACCATTATTAAAATTACTTTGTGGTGACAGCTCAAATGTATTTTCACCGGTTGACATAATTACTTTTTTATCTTCCGAAGTAATTGAATTACCTAATGGCCTTTTAGATGTATCCGGGCTTAAATTTTTGTAGGTAGTATATCCCTGCCCCAATATTAAATAAGTATTGATAGACTTATTTAATGCAAAATCGACAAATACATGTATGAGTAAAGTTATTACCATTAAGACACTGTAAAATTTCATAAGCAAAATTATTAATGAAATGATATTTAAACTGCAAATCTTAACTGAGGTTTAATCAAAAAACATTAGTTGTAAAATTATTAAAGCTACATGGGGATGCAGGCTATTTCTGGTGGATATTGAAATTTCACGAATTTAAGGAATATCAATAAAATAAAGGAATTTAATTAAATAGGGAAAGAAAATTATTTTTATTTGACTCCAGACTATACTGTGCAATTATTTTTTTTCTTCCTTCAACAGCCATTTTTTCTCTAAGGGAGGCATTTGTTATCAGTTTTTCCAAAGCATTATACCATTCTTGTTCTGTAGTACATAAAAACCCATTTAAGCCATCTTCAATAATGCTACTATTAACACCCACTGCCGATGATACTGCCGGAATACCTAATGCAAGATATTGGATTAGTTTAAAGCCACATTTCCCTTTACTCCATTCTTCATCTGTTAATGGCATCAATCCTATCTGGCATGTTGCAAGTTCAGTTAATTCGTTCTTGGCTGTCCATTCTATATATTGCACATTTTTTAAATCGATAGCAGGTTCTTTATTGCAAATAATTTTAATGTCGAATTCGTATTTTTCCTGCAGTTTTTTTAATACAGGCGATAAATTTTCAAGATAATTTACTGTTGAAAAACTACCCGTCCAGCCTACAGTAACTTTTTGTACAGTATGGCTGGCTAATAAATTATACCGGTTTTCTGTATCTACACAGGTAGGATTATAAAGAACATTATTACTGTATTTTTTTGCATAATTACATAGGTAAACGTTACCGCAACTTACGGTATTTGCCCAACTGCAAATTTTTTTAACTTTACTTTTATTTTTAAAAAATTTAGTAAAAAAACCACTCTCCGTTACCTCATAAGGCATCCAAATTGCATCATCAAAATCGTAAATAACTTTCTTTTTCAAGACTTTTGTAAAAAGCCATTCAAACAATGGAAAGCCAATCGGAGCAGCTTCTCTGTAAATGAATACATAATCAAATTTATGTACCTGTGGCAAAAGAATTATTCTTTTCCAAAACCCTTTTATTACTACCTGCATTTTTAAAAAAATCTTGCCAGGTTTATAATTTATACTAAAGTTGTGTTTATCTAAAAAAGGGTAAGAGTAAATGTTGTAATTATTTTCTATCAACAAATTTTTATACTGCTCAAATCTAAAACGCTGTCCTGGGGATATATTTTCAGGATACTGTGCTATAAATAAAATTTCTTTCTTCTTATTTTCCATCACTATATTTCAATAATTAATAAAACGAATTAACTTTAGCGTTATCTAAAAATATTTTAAAAGTCCATTTTTTTATTTAAAAAAATAATTTTCTTTTTGTATAATACCATCCTTGAACTTTTTTTACAAAAATAAAAGAATAATACTTGTAACTGGTATTACTGTTACACATTAAAATAGCAATGGTAATTTAACCCGGATTTTGCAGTTTAAAATTTAATTCGGCTTCTAACCGCAACACAATTGAGCATTTCAGTATATTTCTTACTTCAAAATAGTTAACTATTTTTAGACCATAAAATAATCTTAAACACTTATCTGTATTGGATTTTAATATCTCAATACGATTTTAACTGCAAAACTTGGGTTTAAAGTTATTTTTAATAAACAAACGCATGAATACATTAAAATACACAAAAATTTCAACTGCATTTTTAAAGCCTGTTTGTAAACAATTTTTATTTTTCAGGTTAGCTGTAGCGCTAATTTTTACTGTACCATCAAGTTTTTTTTATGTAAACAGCGTGTATGCTCAAAAGCCGGTAATTATTGAGTATGGTTGGGATTATCCGGATATAAATAAGTTGAGTAAAAGATTAGATTCAATGCAGCATACGCCTTTTGATGGCATCTGCTTTTCTTTAAAACCGCTTGTAATTGATGCTTTTGATACGGTAGCACAAAAGGAATCTTATTTTGAGTACGATAAACTTGCCTCCTTAAAATGGGGGAAATATACCAACAACTACCTGCTGCTTTTTGGCTTTAGCAAAACCGGTGGCAATTGGTTTGATGATAAGGCTTGGCAAGCTATAGAACATAATATGTGCGG
Organism: Chitinophagales bacterium; assembly: GCA_038234405.1. Classification (GTDB taxonomy): domain Bacteria; phylum Bacteroidota; class Bacteroidia; order Chitinophagales; family Chitinophagaceae; genus Ferruginibacter. Next base: position 14,102 of record JBBQTZ010000078.1, on the reverse strand, counting down.
ACTTTCTAAAGCTATGTTAGTTGGAAAATTAAAAGGTATATTGTTTGATGCAGAGTATTATTACTCAAATCAATTCTACGATCCATGGACTTATAGTGAGAAGCAATATCCAAATTTATCATTTAAGGAAGTGCAAAATAAAGTAAGAAAACGGGGAAGCCAGTTTATACAATCTTTGCAAAAACATACTGCCAATTTTACTTTTTTATCTATCTGGCTTACAAGTTTAATAGTGGAAGATTTAAAATACGGCCTTATAGAAAAAGCCAGGCATGCATTATTAATTCCTTTTATGGAAGGGGTTTTACTCGGTAAAAAAAATACCGTAAAAATTGTAGATGGCAACGAATATGCCTATTGGCACTATAAGCCCTCGCAGTTTTTATCATCTGCGGATTATTTAAAAAAAAATACTATTGCTTTAATGAAAACAGCAAGAGCCAAAAAACTGGCTACGGGTATTACTATTGCTCAGCCAATTTTTTATGATGGATTAATTGCCAATCAACCTGATTATCAAAAAGGCGTTCCCTATTTGCAAAGATGGAAATGGCTTGAGGAGAATTTAAAATATAGCATAGCTACCGCTAGCAGCAATATTGTTTGGTTTTATAATCAAAAAATTGATTGGTGGCAGGGAAAAGTAAATGATACACTTAACGAAATTGTAACCAATAGTAAAACTGCATTTTTAGCTCCCCAAAAAAACTCACAGCTTTCAAAACAAAAATTTAAACTGCCCACATGCGAAAATGTAAATAGTGGAAATGGTTATTATTACTATACAGATATAAAAAAACCTATGGAAACCGGTGATATTGCTTTTACTTACACCTGGGATACTAACAACAAAAATTTAGCAATACAATACAAAAGCCGTTTGCCAGATGTAGCAGAGATTTATCAAAATCATACTTTAGTATCTACAACAACTCCTTCAATTGAAGGTAATGTAATACGGTTACCCAATTTTGTAAAGGGAAGTATATCAATTTTGTGCAAATATCAAAATAATATGGAAGCTTGCGGGCTACTGGTTAATTGAGCTTTTACGGGTTAACCTGCAGTGCTATAAGTAAATAGTTTTGGTAAAACCGAATGATTAATTGCCTTTTATATCAAGACTACATACTATAAAATGTAACATTGGTTGATTTTTGTTGAGCTAACAATAGTTAAAAAAGGTGCCAACCTTTGTACAATTTTAAATTGGCTTTATTGTATGATTATAAACTGTACTATTTTCTTTTGCATACAAAGCCAACAGTAAAATTTAGAGAGCCCGGTAAAACGGCTAATGGCATGCCGTTAGTTTCTACAATTGTAAAGTATTTTTCAAGTTTTTTCTTAAGGTCTGCATAATCAAAGCCTTTATGCATTGTTTCAGTCCGCTTTACTTTTTTCATATTACCCATGGTAGCATGAAAAGCTTCAATAAAAGAAAATGCTTCCCGCTCTTTTTTTTGTTGCGTTAATAATTTACTAATATGTTTTGCTAGAAAAACTATCCCTTTTTCGTTTGGTACACTTATAAAACAATAGGTTTTGGTAGCTTTTGCCAATCTTTCAAGATAAGTGTCTAAATCGGCAAGGGGTAAATGTTCAAGCGTTTCCTGGCAAATAGAAATATCAAAATAATTTTCCTGTGGCTGAAAATCTTGTATTTTTTTGCAAAGTTTTAAATGATAGTTACTAAAATCTTTCCATTTTTCTATACCTATATCTAATCCTCCTTCCCAATTTGCATCGTAGCCATCATATTGTTTGGGTGAGTTTTCTAAAAATTCAAGTGTTTTTCCATCAAAACAGCCAAGTTCGAGTATGGTATCTGCTTTGCATTTATATTGTTTTAATTTTTGGCAAAGCCAGGTATAACGGGCAATATGTAATTTACTTCTAAAGCTCTTCCCATCAAAAAGTCTTTCATTATAGTTATCAAGCATACACTCTGGTAATTGATGTAGTATTTAGCGTTTAATACGGGCTATAAGTTATATCAGGTATAAACACGTTAAGAAAACGGGCAAGTTAAATAAACCAACTCAATAACTAACGAAAAAGGGGTTTTTGGTTTAAAAAAATCAGTTTTGTTTATTATTTTTTAAGCATGCTTTTCTTGTTATAGCTTTTTAAACCCAAATTTATAAATGCAAAATACGTGTTTAAAAAATACTGCTATAAATAGTTAAAATTGAAGGTATTCCAAAATTTAGCCCTGCCATTTTGCTTTATTTAATACAGTTTATTATACTACTTTTATCGGGTTGGATAAATATAGATCGATGTATGAAAAAAATAATTTCTATAATTGTTGTTAACTGGAACTCAGGTTTACTTACCATTAAAGCATTACAGCCATTCTTTAATAGTAATTCTCCCAACTTTGATTGCCAGTTTATAGTTGTTGACAATAGCTCATCCGATAATTCAATTGAGCAGCTACAGCAACATCCTGTTCATTTAATAGCAAACAAGGAAAATTATGGTTTTGGTAGCGCTTGCAATCAGGCATTACAGTTGGCTACAGGTAATTATGTGTTGCTCCTCAACCCCGACACAGAATCAGCTTTTGAAGTATTAGCGCAACTATTTAATTTTTTAGAAAAAAATACTGAATATGCCGTTGCTGGTCCGAGGCAAATGAATGATGATGGGATAGTATGCAAAAGTTGTGGACGCTTTCCTGCTTTTAAAACTTCTTTGATGGAGGTTGTAAGCCTCTCTAAAATTTGGCCGCAGTTTTTTACGCCTGTTCCTATAATGAGGGAGTGGAATCACCAACAAAGCAGGGCTGTTGACCATATTATGGGCAGTTATATGCTAATAAGGCGATCGGCAATAGATAAAGTTGGCTTTATGGATGATGATTATTTTGTTTACTACGAGGATATTGATTTAAGCAGGCGATTGTATAATGCAGGTTATAAATCTTATTTTATGTTTGAAAGCTCAATTTATCACAAAGGTGGTGCTAGTGGAGATGCAGCAACGGGTTTAAGGCTATATTATTCATTAAGTGCCAGAAATATTTATTGGCAAAAGCATTTAAGTCGCTGGCAATTTATCATTCTTACAGCATTATCTTTTACCATTGAGCCAATATTAAGAGCCGTTTTAATTGTATTAAAGGGTAGGTTTTCTTCCATTGTAGATATAGCCAAGGCTCATGTATGGTATTTTAATAAAGTTTTTTTTAAAAAAGATTATGTACAAAAAAAAATAAATAGCTAAGTTTTACATTCTAAAATGAACAAGATGATAAGGTGCTAGTAACTGATTGTGGAAATAATTTATATAAAAGAAAACCCCTGCAATAATAAGCAGCACAGCAATATTAAGCTTTCCGAAGGGCAGGTATTTTACAACGCCTGCAAACATAAATAACGAAAGAATACCAAATAATTCGCTTATTCTGAATGCAATTAGCGGTACACCAGAAAAAACTGATAACAAAAAAACCGATAAAATACTACACTTGGTAAAGAAAATTAATTTACCATCTTCTTTAAGTTTGGCAACCGGTATTAAAAAAATTACAAATATAATACATATAAAATTAGCAATGTACAAAGCATTAAAAATATTAATTTTCATATTTATAGAATGCCGCTGTACATAATCGTAGCCCTTAAGTTTGCCTGCCAATAAATCTGGATTAATTTGATTGATTACATCAAAAAATGGCACTTTAACTACCGCAAATAATAAAGCAACAGCTAATAAGCCAGCGTATAAATATTTATTAAGATTTTTAGAATTAAATAATAAAACTGTTACATACAAAAATGCTGAATAATGAAAGGTGGTAGCTACTGCAATAAGTAAAAAAAATACAAGGAAATTTTTTTTAAAATATTGAATTAGCGCAACAAAAAACAGCGCAGATGCAAAGCCAATTCTAATCTGTGTCATTTCTTGCAGCGCAAAATAATGTGAAAAGTAAAAAAGTAAAGCTAAAAATGGATTAAAGCTAAACTTATTTATTGCGTATGTTTTTAAAATTATACTTCCAAAGGCAAAGCATAATAAAATGTAAATGCCGTAGTTAAATTCAGAAAAGCTGCGGATGGCGGCTACAGCAATAATAAAACCAGGTTCAAAAAAGGTAAATATATTTCCTTGTTTTATTTCTTCCAGGTAAATATATACCGCATCAAAACTGTACTTATAGGTATCCAAATCTTTTGAAACATATTGGCCCCTTAAACCCGCCATTAAGGCTAATATTAATATTATAAAAACGAGTGCAGGCCACTGTTTAAAAGGATGTAATTCATATTCCGTTGCCAAAACAGCTAATAAAATAAAATATAGTATATAAATAAGCATTTTGTTATAAGGCGTTAATCAGCAAAGACTTAATTACCTTTTAATTACATTTTTATTTTTAGATGTATCGTTTTTATAATTAAATGTAATGAAATGAGCCAAAGCTTTTAAAAAATTGTAGAGATACTTTCGTTTATGCGGATAAAAGAAAATAATTAATATCAACTTGGTTGACAAGTTTTTCCATCTGTTGATAGAGAAATACGGACAGAAAAATAAATATTTAAAGGAAACAAACAATCCGTTTCTCACCGTATAATACATTCTGAAAGGTGGATGAATTCCAATTTGAAAACTTTTTTTAGCAAAAAACGGCTTTATTGAAAACTGTTGGCCAAGCGAATGATGAAGAAAAACCTGCTTACTGCCTAAAACCAGCAGATTTGCTTTTTTTAAACGAATGCAAAAATCATTGTCAACTTCATCAATAAAAAGTTTTTCAGTAAACCCATTTACTTTTTTCCATGCTTGTATGTGTACTAAATTACCCGAGGTGAGTGCTATTAAAAGCCTGTCAAAACCAGCAGAGTAATTTTTTTTGTAAGGTAATTTACCATAGTACGAAGCTGAAATTATTCCAATATTTTGTTGTGCCAGTAGTGGCTTAGCCAAATTAAAGAAGGTAGCATCATCAAAATAAGAATCTTGATCCATTGTTAGTATCCAATCAAAACCTGCACTGTCAGCCAAGCTACAAGCTATATTTAGTGCTGCAGCTACACCTAAATTTTCTTTGTTTTTTATAAATTCAATTTTATCATCTCCTGTTTTTTGAGCTATTAAAGATGAAAGAGAGGGCAAATGAGTATTGCTGTTTTCAATGACATAACTATGGTTTACAAGCGGGGCGTAACTAGCTATATAATCCGCTACAGCATTAGTGGGATTATATAATATGGTTACTGAACAAATCTTCATGCACTATTTTGTTTTGAAAAAATTATAAGCAGATTTGAAACAAATATCTACACAAAGACTAATAGTTTACTGCTTGATATTTATTAAACACTTTTTTGTAAGTAAGTGCATGGTGCAAATTGTTTTATCAATTTAGCACAAATAATAAAACAACACAAAGTATCAGGCTATTCGATTGCTGGTAAATACTAAGCTTTTACTGCAAATGTTAGGTATTAGTGATTTGCTCCCACAATTATGCCGAGGCCATGATTGTATGGATAATTATAAACCTGTTTGCCTGTTGCTTTTGCTATATCTTTTACAGCCTGTCTTACTTCCGGAAAGCTCTCCGTATCGTGAAAAATGGTACATTGGCTATGTTGTGCACACCACAAGCCACACTCAAAGGTTTCTTTATAATTATGCACAATATCAACATGGGCAAAGTTGAACATCGTGTTATTGTCCAAAATCCAATCTTTATAATTAGCCTTTATCAATTTAATATTTGGATAAGGCGAAAGCCGTTGGGTAGTTGCCTCAAAATGCTCAAATTTATTACTGGTATGTACATCTCCTTCAAACGTATCTACACCTGTAACTTGCTTGAAATAGTTAGAAAAAACTACAGACGAGTAGCCGAACTCTACGCCAAACTCAATACAATTTTCTCTGCCAATATCAAACCTGTTGAGTATATCTTCAATAATTTGTTCAAGCCCAACCCAGGCACTGGTAACTTTTATTAAGTGCGCTGGCTTTACCTTTCTTTTAGGTTTGTACACTTGTAGTTCATCCATCACAAAATTGGTTTTCCTAAAAATATCTTTAATGTTTAACATGGTATTTCTTGTTCTTCTTTATAGTTATTATAATTTTCTTGTTAGATTTTGGTAAAATAACGGCTGTTTGCAGATATAACCAAATATCTAATAGCTTAACCCGCATTTTGCAGTCGAATATCTATTACTGCTTACAACTGCTGCTCAGCTAAGCATTTTATAACATTTTTCAACTTCAAAATAGTTCACTATTTTTTCGACCCCAAAAATATCCTGAAACACCTATCTGTATTGCATTTGCAAACCTTATTACGATTTCAATTGCAAAAGCTGGGTTTAAAATCAAGCAGGGTTTATGTTTACTTATCTGGTAGTTCTTGAAAAATTGATTTAGCTATCAGCATTTTAATTATTCTAAAAGCGATGCCGGCCTTATACTAACCCGGTTTTATTATTTTTAAACCCCGGGTAAATAAGTTTATAATATAGCAGGATGATAGAAAAAGTAACAAGCGATTCGCAAATATACATAGTAATTATACCGCCGGTTGCCTTTAAAAACGGCGTAATAGATAGATTAAGTATAATGCTTATTATGGCACACACAAAAAATAGTTTAACCGTAAGCCAATCTTTTTTATAAGCCAAAAGGCTTTGAAAAAACGGCATATTAAGCGCCACAATAAAGGGAAGAAAACTCACATACTGTAATAATTTTGCAGCCTCCAACAGGCTGGTTTTATCTTTAATAAAATACCCTGCTATCATTTCTGGAAAGCAATATAGTAGTATAGAAACGAATAATACACTAACATAAACAAGCGTATAAATTCTTTTAAGAAAATGCCTCGCTAGCGCATCTCCCTCTTGCAAAAGATTGCATAGCCTTGGATAGGTTACCTGATGAATAAAAATTAATAATGTTCTTAATACCTGAATAATTTTATCAATTACGCTATAAATGCCAAGTGCTGCAGGCGATAGAAAAAAACTGAGAATTAAAAAATTTGAATTTGAATATATTACTACACCTACGTTTGATAAAAAAATAGCCAGGCTTTGCCGGTATTCTTTTTTAAGTGATTGTAGCGTAATATTTTTTATAGATATTTTATATTGCCGGTAAATTTGGGCGTATAGTAAAAAACCAGCGCAAAGGTTAGCTGCTCCTAAAATAAGATTTACATAGGGAGCATCATTTTTTTCCTTTACTAAAAGTAAAATTGTTGCTAGCGCAATAAATTTGAAAGCGATGGTAGCTGGTATGGTTAGTTTTATGTTTTCTGTACCCTGAAAAAACCAAACTGGCGAAAATGCTTGTCCTATAACTAATAAATAACTTCCGGCGTAAATAAAAAAATATTCATGGTACTTAGGCACTACAAGTATAACCGTAAAAAATATAATAGAGGTAATGGCTAATAAAATTAATTTTAAAAAGAAAACATCATTAACAGTTTGATGAATAATTTTATAATCTCCTCTTGCACTAGCTATGCCTCTTACAGCGGTAACGTTAAAGCCAAATTCAGTTATAATAGTACACAATAATGCAATGACTTGCGCTGTAGATATAATACCAAACAGTTCAACACCAAGTGAATTAATTAAAAATGGAGCTAATATTAAAGGTATAATTAAATTAATGCCCTGTACAAGGCCAATTGATACAAGGTTTTGTAAAACTATTTTCATGTTTGTATCTCATTAACCAGAAAACCATACATAGTTTATACGTAATGGCTATAAATATTCAATAATTGAAATGTAGGTGCTTTTTATTGTAGGGTTGTATTATTATTTCTGTTTTAAAATTCTAACTAACCAAAATACAAGCACGCTAAAACCTACTGCAAAAATGGAGAATAAAAAGCCAGTCTTAATTTTTCCTGCTTTTATTTTACGCATTGGATAATCTGCATTATCTATAATCTGCATAAGCGGTATTTGTTTTAAATACTGATAACGAGCTAATTCCAGGTTTTTAAACATTTCAGCATAAGCCGCACCATAGGTTTGAATGTTAGATTGGCTTTTTATAATGGGGGCTTGCGCTGAAGATAATACCGGGTTAAGATTAGCATCTTGTATAGAAGTTTTTTCTGTAATGCTGGTATTTAACTTCCCTTTCATATCGCCAACCCGTTGCTCCAAAATATCAAGTGTTTCTCTCGCCTTTTTACTCCTCATTTCTGTATAAAAACTGTTGGTAACATTTACAAGATGATTAGTGAAGATTTTAGTAAATACTTCATTGGGACTAACCACTTTTACTTCAATAATATTGAGGTATTTATCTGGTTTCCAGGCAGTAATATAATCTGATTCAAACTCCTGGTATAGCTTATAAAGCACACTATCCTGCTGATAGGTTAAGGATGTTTTTGGTTGATTTAATAAGAAGCGGATAGCCGGTTTTTTAACTGCTTTTTCATCGTTATCACTTTTTTCTATCTTATCTAAATAATAATTAATTAACACCTGCTTTTTTCCATCAACAGTATCAGCAATTAAAAGCGTTTGCTCAATCATTCTTCGGCTTTTTATAATCATCATTATATTATCTCCGCCAAAAACATCATTACTTCCACCTATATTTAATCCAAGTTGAGAAGCAAGCCCAATTAAGCCACCACCACCGCTCGAGCTGCCTCCTTCATCTAAAGCAAAAGATAGCCTGCTTTCATATAAAACCGGCTGTTTATAAGCGTGTATAATGCCTGCAACGCCTGCAAAAATTCCTACTATTAAAAAGTAATACCATTTTTTTAATAACAGGTTTATAAACATCAGTATTGATGTCTGTATATTTTTATCATCCGGTATAGCACCAGCAGTTTTACTATCTTCTTTGGCTGATTCAAATTGATTCATGAAAATTATATTTATAAGCTGTGCCGATTTATCTCCTTAAATTCACTATCACATTAGCAATAATTGCCAGTGTTGACAAAACCACCGACCATTCACCAATGCTTATTTTTGATTTGTTTTTATCAGATTTTTGTGGTACAAAAATCTCTGCCCTTGATACTACTTTTGGATAGCTTTTAAAAAGTAAAAAATGTTTTACTTTTTTTGCTTTACCATCAGGGTATATTACCAACGTGCCATTTTTACGGGCTAGCTCAGTATAACTACCCGATTTTTGTATATAATATTTAAGGTTTTCATTTTCTTTATAAGGAACAATTGTAGGATAGTACACTTCTCCGCTTACTTTTACCAGGTTAGTATTTTGCTCAATGGTAAGTATATCTCCATCTTCCAATAGCATGTTTTCAGAGGCTGTTACATCATTCAATGCTTTTTCCAAATCAATACTTATTTTGTCGTAATCTTTGTACAATTCATTTTTTATTCTTTCTGATGCATCAAGACTATCAGATTTTATATTAAGCAATTTTGAAAAAACTTTTTCTCTTTCATCTAAACTTTGCCCTTTTTTAGATACTCTTTTTATTACGAGCGCTGTAGTATCTGCATTGGCTCTAAAGCCGCCTGCCCTTTTTATAATATCGTTTATTTTGTCGCCGCTCATTTCAAGCGTGTACCTGCCAGGATTAATTACCATACCATCCACAACTACTGTACGTTGTATAGAATAACCTGCTTTTTGCCTGATATTGATTGCATCGTAAGGTTGCAGTACAACATCTTTTGTAGTGGAGTTTTCAGAAATATCAACTATAATAATTTCTGTTTGTAAGTGGTTTAATTCTGTAAGGTTAAGCGTATTTATTCTGCGTGCAATTTCAATAATATGGTTATCGCCAGCTTCTGTAAGGCCGCCAGCAGTTAGCAATACATCCTGTAAGGTTAAATACTGTGCCCATTTATAGGTTCCCGGTCTTTTAACATTGCCGTCTATGCTTATGTAAACAGGGTTGCGTAAATCAAAAAAGGAATAAATAGTAACACTGTCATTTTTTTGAAGTGGGATAACACTTAAGTTCTTCATTACCGAATCTATATCAAACGATACTTGTGATGCACTGCCGTTGCCATTTAATCTGCTGATGCCGCCACGTTTTGCATACGCATCTTCTTTTATTCCACCAGATTTTTCAATGAGGCCTTTTAAGGTAAGGTTATCACTCAATTCATAAGCTCCCGGCCGTTGTATTGATCCTGCTATGGTTAGTTTATTACTGTATTTTTCCAATAATTTACCTACTACAATTGAATCGCTTGATGATGGTTGATAGCTGCTATATTGATTTTTAGATAGGTCAGTTATTTTTCTTTCGGTATCAGTTAATTGGTAAATGGTAACGGCAGCTTTATAGGCTTCATCCGCAAATCCTCCACTGTATTGCAATACCTTATCAAAGGTTTCTGCCTGTATTAATTCATATTTTCCTTTGTGTTTTACATAGCCATTAAGGGTTATTCTTTTGCTGTAGTAGGGTATGCGTATCACATCTCCTTCTAAAAGTAACAAATTGTCTTTTTGATCTCCCTTTAGTAAAAAAGCATATAAGTCTATCGTACGTTTTAATACATTGCCCCTTATCAGTTCTATATTGCGGTAGCTACCCATATCTGAAGGGCCTCCACATAAATAAAGCAAATTAAATAAAGTAGTAAGAGATGAAACGGTGTATGTACCGGGTTTTTTTGCTTCTCCAATAATAGTTACCCTTATGCTTTTTATTTTACCTAACGATATTTGTACACTTGTGCTGCCTGTGTTGATCGCTTTATAAATGGTAGCTGCCAGTTTTGATTTTATTTTAGCCGTGGCTTGTTCAATACTTAGGCCATTTACAAAAACCGGCCCTACCTGTGGTATGTAAATATTACCTTCTTCATTTACAGTAACATTGTAAGTTTTTTCACTGTATCCAAATACATTGATTACCAGTTCATCATCTGGGCCAAGTATGTAGCCGGCGGGGGTGGCAATACGTAAATTTGGCTCAAATACAAGGCTGGATGCTGTAAATAATTCTGAACCAAAAATAGATAAATCGGTTTGCTCTTTTTGCATTGGTACTGAGCTAACATCCTGATTCATCTGTCTGTTGTATGCTGTTTTGCTGCTGCTATTCTCTTTTGTATTGCTGCTTTTGTTGCTTACCTGCAAAAGTGCAATACGATTTTTTAGTTTCTCAACTTCCACATTTGGTAAACCTTTTTCCCGTAAAAGCACGTAAAGGTTTTGTTCTGATATCCCATTATCATTTGCTTTTTCCAGATACAATTTTATTTCATCCTCTGGCACATTATCAATATTTACCGAAGATAGATTTTGCGATGACAAGGCATTGGATTGAGCATTAACAACTGTTACCAGCAAACAAAAAATAGAAAAAACGAAGAAACGTTTAAGAAGTACAATCATAAAAAATTTTAAGCTATAGTATTACACAGCACGTACGCTGCATAAATAATTACAATAATTTTCGTTAACAGGTATAAATTGGCTATAGCATTAGTTTTCTGCAAAATAAAGGAAAATTTACAGAACATAGCTATCTAAGCGCAAATGACAGCTTATTAATTGCTATTGATGGCTAATATTTTCAAAAATTAAATTTAATCATCTATTCATCTCTAAACTTCTATTGCAAAAAACTACTTTTGCCATTCTTAAATACATCAATTCACCAATAAGTATATAAAAGTGGTTTATAATTTTAACGCAGGCCCTTCAATTTTACCTAAAGAGGTATTTGAACAGGCCGCTGCTGCAGTACTTGATTTTAATAATACTGGCCTATCCATTTTGGAATTAGGCCATCGTACCAGTGCTTTTCAGGCAGTAATGGACGAAGCACGGGCTCTTGTAAAAGAATTAATGCAGTTGGATGACGACCATGAAGTATTGTTTTTACATGGCGGTGCCTCCACGCAATTTATGCAGGTACCAATGAACCTGCTAGACGATAAGGATACGGCAGCTTATGCTGATACCGGCGTTTGGGGGCAAAAAGCTGTAAAAGAAGCTAAGCTTTTTGGAAAAGTAGAAGTGGTTTGTACAGGTAAAGAAAATAATTACACTGCTATCCCAAAAGATTTTGCGGTGCCCAACGATGCAACTTATTTTCATATCACTACAAACAATACTATTTATGGTAGTCAATGGCAAAAAATACCAGCTACAAGCAATAGATTAATAGCAGATATGAGCAGCGATATTTTTAGCCGGGTGTTAAATTTTAACTCATTTGATTTAATATATGCAGGAGCTCAAAAAAATATGGGGCCGGCAGGCGTAAATTTAGTAGTGGTTAATAAAAATATTTTGGGCAAAATTAAAAGGCCAATACCCACTATAATGGATTACCGAAATCATATTACTGAAGGTAGTATGCTTAATACACCGCCGGTTTTTGCAGTGTATGTTTGTATGCTAACCCTACGTTGGTTAAAGGCAAACGGTGGGATAGCTGCCATAGAAAAATTAAATGATGCCAAGGCCGCCTTTCTTTATAATGAAATAGATAGCAATCCCTTTTTTAAAGGAACTGTGGCAAAAGAAGATCGTAGTAAAATGAACGTTTGTTTTGTAATGGATAATGCAAAGCTTGAGGAAGAATTTTTGGCAGCGGCAAAAGCAGCAAATATTATAGGTATTAAAGGTCACAGACTTGTAGGCGGATTTAGGGCATCTTTATACAATGCGTTGCCTGTTAGTAGTGTTCAAGTATTGGTAGATACTATGCAAACATTTGCAAAAAGCCACGCTTAATTACATTTTCTTTAATTTAGCCCCTGCTAGTTGTTGGTTTATCTACTTAGGCAACAGTAGTTTGTGTTCAATATCCTCTTAAAAATGTATTTTTTATGCTACCGAAAGAAGTGGCATTTTTTTTATTTTTATCAATACTTAATTAATGGTTACAATACACCCCTTTAAAGCAATGCGGCCCGAGGCTCAACATGCAAAAAACGTAGCGTCTCGTCCCTATGATGTTCTTAATAGTAAAGAAGCAAAAATAGAAGCACAGGGCAATCCAAATAGTTTTTTACATATTACTAAAAGCGAAATTGATTTATCGGATGATACTGACATTCACTCCCAAAGAGTGTACGACAAAGCCAGGGAAAATTTAGATGCTTTTTTGAGCCGTAACATTGTGTTTATAGAAAGTAAACCTTGCTATTATATTTACCAGCTTATTATGGATAACAAAAGCCAAACTGGCCTTGTTTGTGGCAGCAGTGTGGACGATTATGAAAATGATCTCATAAAAAAACATGAGTTTACCCGCCCGGAAAAAGAACAGGATAGAATCAATCATATTAAAACAACCGGGGCCCAAACAGGTAATGTTTTTTTAGCTTATAGAAATGTAGAGGCAATAGACAGCCTTATTAATAATTGGAAGAACGAAAAAAATCCGGTGTATGATTTGCTGGCGGATGATGGTATTCAACATACTGTGTGGATTGTAAATGACGACAATACCATACAAGCCATCAGTAATTTATTTAAACAAACAGTACCCTGCACTTATATTGCCGATGGGCACCATAGAGCGGCAAGTGCAGCAAAAGTTCGCAAAGCATTGGGTAAAACTGCCCCTGCCGGAGCTGATATTTTTTTAACTACGTTGTTTCCATCTAATCAATTGTATATAATGGATTACAACCGGGTAGTAAAAGATTTAAATGGCCTTACAGTAAATGAACTATTAAAAAAAACAGGAGAAAAGTTTATTGTTGAGAATGTAGCTGCTGCTTTTTCACCAGCCGAATTACACCAGTTTGGTTTATACCTAAAGGGCCAATGGTACTGCCTTACAGCTTTGCCTGGCACTTATTTAAATAGCCCCATTGGTATTTTGGATGTAACCATTTTGCAAGAAAATTTTTTAGATCCAATACTTGGTATTAAAGACCAACGCACCGATAAACGAATTGATTTTGTTGGGGGCATAAGAGGCTTGAATGAACTGGAAAAAAGGGTTGATAGCGGGGAAATGGCTTTGGCTGTATCCCTGCACCCGGTAAGTATTCAGCAGTTGTTTGATATAGCTGATACCGGCAATGTAATGCCACCAAAAAGTACCTGGTTTGAGCCCAAATTGAGAGATGGATTACTTACCCATTTAATTGCTCATTAACCCCTCATTAAAATAA
>JBBQTZ010000077.1:0-17576 GCA_038234405.1 Chitinophagales bacterium | reverse complement strand
GGAGTTGGATTGGGCTGCAAGATTTAAACATGCCGGATACCAAATACACTATGTAGGCAAAGCTGAAGTATTTCACAAAGAGTCGGTATCTACTGGCAAAAACTCTGCCTTTAAAACATATTATTTATTTAGAAACAGGCTCTTGTATATCCGTAGAAATTATACAGGTATGCCATTGATTATTGCAGGATCGTTTTTCTTATTTATATCTACACCGGTTCACATAATTAAGCATGCATTAAAAAGAGAATGGCAACATAGCCAATCAATTGCTAAGGCGCTTTGGTGGAACTTACGCAACAATCCATACAAAGAGCCTGCAATAAATGCCTCATCGCTTATAAATAAATTAAAGCCAGATTAATAAATTCACATGTTTACAATCAATTGATTTGTACAATACAACAGAAAAAAAATTAACCCTCAAAAAATATTTCTATGTTTTACCAAATTGTTTTTTTTATTCAATATTGCATACTGGTTTACCTGGTTATCCAGGTAGCCTATTTATTGTTCTTCGCCATTACAGGCACCTTTTTAAAAAAAGAAGCATTTCCTAAAGCAAAATCTTTGCGTAGAATGCGCCTGTTTATACCGGGCTATAAAGAAGATGCTGTAATTATTGCAACTGCAAAAAATGCTATCAGCCAAAATTATCCATCCAACTTATTTGAAGTGGTTATTATAGCAGATTCCTTTAGTAAGGCCACTTTAAATACTTTACATAACCTTCCAATAAAAGTAGTAGAAGTTAGCTTTGAAAAAAGTACCAAGGGAAAAGCACTTAACAAAGCGATAGAAGCAACTAAACATGATCCGGTAGATATTGTGGTAATTTTAGATGCAGACAATCACATGGCTCCCGGCTTTTTACACGCTGTTAACAATGCTTTTGAAAAAGGGTATCAGGTAGTGCAGGGCCATCGTACAGCTAAAAATTTTCAAACATCATTTGCTTTTTTAGATGCCTGTATAGAGGAAATTAACAACCATTATTTCCGTAGAGGCCAGGTGGCTATTGGTTTACCATCGGCACTTATTGGAAGTGGAATGGCTTTTGATTGGCAGCTATTTGTAAATATGTTACAAGATATTGGCGATACTGCCGGAGAGGATAAAGAATTTGAATTCCGCCTGTTAAGGCTAAGAAAAAAAATGGCCTTTTTAGATGGCGAATTTGTATTTGACGAAAAAGTGGCATCATCAGAAGTTTTTAGCAACCAGCGAAGCAGATGGCTTGCTATACAAATTGAGTTTTTAAAAAAATATTTTGCAGAGGGATGGGTGCAATTATTTAAAGGAAATATTGGATTTTTTAATAAGGTTTTTCAAACATTTTTATTTCCAAGGGTATTGCTGATAGCTACCTTATTTATCTGGCTATTATGGGTTATAATCTTTTTACCACAGTTTGTATGGATAAGTGTTGGCATGATAGCCGCTTTAGCCATAAGCCTTTTATTAGGTATTCCGTTAAGATGGTACAATAAGCAATTGCTTGTTTCATTTTTACAAATACCCGGCGCACTTTTATCAATGATTAAGGCTTTGTTTAAAATGGGCAAGGCCAACAAACAATTTATTCATACGCCACATGGCGAAACTGTAACTGAAAAATAATATAATTATGCCATGGAGTATTATTGCCATTCCGGTTATTCTCTGTCTTATTTGGGGAATTAAAAATGGCTTAAAAACAAAAACAGTCTCTAACAAAAGGTTTAAAAGACCTTTTAAAATGTAGTGCTGTTGCTTTTATAAACAGACTTGATATCCTAAATACGTTTAAACATGCTCACAAGAAACGAATTTGAAAATTTACCAATTTTTTTAAGTTCTATGTCAAGGCTGGATGATGAAATATCATCAGCATCAATTTCTTTAGCAAAGGTATTGAGCAGAAACAACCCGGTATATTATATTGAATATCCTTACTCGTGGCCAGATATTTTTCGTAAAAGATATTACCCAAAAATGAGTAAAAGGTTACCGGCTTTGTTATTTGGAAAAGATTATTTAATAAAAGTAAAAGGTCAGTCGAATCTTTTATCCGGTGCTACACCAAGGCCCGGTTTGCCCATTTATTCTTTACCGCCGGGTAAATTATACGATATTGGATTAAACTACAATAATCATCGTTCAGCGTCGCTGGTAAAGCGTATCATTAAAGAAAAGAAAATAAGTAAGTACATTTTTATCAATTCATTTAACCCAAGTTCCCTGGCCTCTGTTTATCAATATTTACACCCAACACTTAGTATTTATCACAGCAGAGATGCTATTGAAGAAGTAAAGCAATCGTGGCTGGCAAAGGAAAACGAATGCGTACAACAGTACGATATGGCAATGGCAACTTCCAGGCAGTTATGTAGAAATATATCGGGCAGAAACAATAAGACAGTCAATTATTTTCCTAATGGCGGCGATATCAATTTATTTAAATCTGCCATTGAAAAAAAGTTACCAAAACCAGCAGATATAGCCCATATAACTACTCCCATTATTGGCTATACCGGTGCAGTTTGTCAGCGGATAGATTATGAGCTACTCGTAAAAATTGCAGCAGCTAATACAGACAAAACTATTGTATTGGTAGGGCCACGGCTCGATAAACAGTTTACTGCCATTGACCTGGATGCTATACCAAATATAGTATTTACAGGATCAAAAAAAATTGAAGAGCTACCGGCTTACCTTCAATATTTTGATTGCGCCATAATCCCTTTTGTAAAAAATAATTTAACCGGTGGAATTTATCCGTTAAAAATTAATGAATACCTGGGTGCGGGCAGGGCAGTTGTTACCACCAATTTTAGTGAAGATATAGCAGGCTTTAAAGATTACATGTATTTAGCTAATACCCACGAAGAATTTTTGAACATGCTCAACATAGCCATTAGTGATAACAGTATTGAAAAAAAGAAGGAACGCCTGCAGGCTGCAGAAGGTAATGCCTGGGAGCACAGGGTTACATTATTTTGGCAAATAGCATGGGAGGCGTACCAACAAAAAAATAATGCAGCTATCTTAAAAATTGCTAACAATAAATATTAACCAGTTTTAGTAAAAATATGAAACAGCATAATAATAATAATAATAATAATAATAATATTTCTATTGTGGTAGCAAGTGATAATTTCTTTGCTATAATGATTGCAGCTTTACTAAAATCTATTGATGTAAATCATACAACAGATGAGCATATTGATTTTTACATTATTGATGATGGAATTTCTGCCAAATTTAAAAGTCAATTACAAACCATTGCCGATCCATCCAGAATTACGTTGAAGTGGTTTAAAAGCAAAGAGATTATTCCTGAAGGGATTGTGATACCGGCAGATAGTTCATCTTTTCCGCTTACAGTTTTTTTAAGAATTTTTGCCCCCTATATGATTGATAAAGAAGCTGACAGGCTGCTTTACATTGATGTAGATACCATTGTACAAGATGATATATCCAAACTTTGGAACACGCCTTTAGGAGATCATATTATTGGAGCGGTGCAAGATTATTCAGGAACCATTGATTGTAAATGGGCAGGCATCCCTAATTACAAACAACTAGGCCTTGCAGGAGATTCAAAGTATTTTAATTCTGGTGTATTACTGATGAATCCTAAAAAATGGCGGGCAGAAAAAATAACAGATAAAGTAATTGATGTGCTGGTGAAATACAAAGAATTTGTGGTAATGCCAGATCAATACGGATTAAATGTAGTGTTTGCCAATAACTGGCTTGAACTTGATCCAAAATGGAACTGGTTTGCAAATAAAAAAGATGAAAAGCCTTCGCTGATTCACTTTGTAGAAATTAAGCCAATTTTTACATCGTATAAATTTGAAGAATCTTACAAAAGGGAATTTTACCGCTACTTATCACTAACGCCCTGGAAAAGCTTTAAACCTATCAGCGAAAACAGGCGATTGGTAAGAAAAATTTACAATAAAATAAAAAAGAAAATATTGAGTTTAAGGTAAGGAACAATTGCTTCATTCATTAAAATCATAACAAAATATTTATAGTTAAAAAACAGAATTGATTAGGTTGAATTTGCAGCAATAGCTGATTGATAAAAAATAAAAAAACATTATGGCAAATATAACAGTGGCTGATAATAAAAGTATTTTTAGAAAACTTATTCTTAAAGGGCTTTACGTAATAGCAAGCATCAATTATCCAAAAGTTCAAAAAGAATACCGCTATCACATTAGAGAAAATTACTTTTGCAGATTGAACCAAATTAAATTTTTTGTAAAGGATTATCTTGAAAAGAAAAAGTACAAAACCATTGACTTTCAGGGAGAATTCGACCAGGAGATAAGGTATGTAATTCCTTTTGCTTATTGGCATCATTTAAATGGTACGTTAGCAAAAACAATTTCCTGCAAAAATACCAGCGATTTTTATTTCTTTAGCCAAAATCATGAGGAAAAATACACAGAAAGAGTTTGGCAAAAAAGCTATGATAATTATGAGGTGCCCAACATGACACATAGTGCAAGTTTTAGCTATAAAAAATGGGCAAAAGTTCCCTTTAAAAAGCATTATGCCAATAACATATTCAGGTACCAAAAGCCTATTGTAATTATTGCCAATAAATACAATGTAGAATGGGATCAACCACCTATTAATTTCTTAAGCATAACTACGCTCGATATCATTATAAATTTATTAAAAGATAAATACCAAATCATTTATAACAGGCCACTACCTGCACAAATTGTTTCAGATAATAGTGATATACTGGATCTTCATGAGCATGGCTGGCTAAAGTCAACTCATCCGGAAGTAATTTTAATGGGCGACTTGTACCAGAAACATGCAGCAACCCTCAAAAGCTTTAACCAACTTCAAATGCAGGTATACGCCAATTGCGATCATTTTATTTCTATACATGGAGGTACTGCGGCATTGGCTAGTTGCTTTGAGGGCACCAACATTATTTTATCTAAGTGTGGTATTGAGCACCATTTGGGAGAGTACAATACTATTATACCTGCATTATCCGGTGCAAAAATTTTACATGCAAAATGTGAGGAAGATGTGCTGCAGTTTATACAACAACAATATGTGTAGCTAAAATATTTTGCGCTTTAAAATCGTACCAGGTGAATTACAAAAATTATTCACCTTTTTTTAATGGTTACGTGGTAAAAAATAGAAGTTTCCTTGAGGTATTATTTGACTTACATACAAAGAAATATAGCAGCCTGAAATGTGTAATGCGGAAAATAAGTTGGAATGTATTGATAGCTATCTAAATAGTAGCAACAGAGATATTTATAAAAGAAAAACGCTTTACCATTTTTATAAGGTAAAGCGTTTTTGTAAGGTTAGTTATCGTTTAGTGATACCCTTGTATCATGTGCTTTTTCTGATCGTAACATTTTAAGAGATCGTTTTAATTCACGCCCTACCCTGTTAACAATTGCTTTTGTAAAGCTGCCATCTCTATCCAATGTTCGAGGCCCTGTCCATGGCCTTGCGGTATCTGATTTCACCTGCAATATTTTCCCGTATTTCATCATGTCAAAAGCCAATCTACCATCATCTCCTCTTACGTTTACCATTATATAACCAGCTTTTAAACCATATTCTTTTACATAGCCCATACTTATCCCATAAGCATTCAGGTAAGGTCTTTTCATGTGCCTGTATTCAGAAATAATGTCTTTCATTTTTTCCAGCATACTCAATTGCCACCTTGGGTAACCCGGCTCCGGAATAAAAGAGTAACGGCCGTAAACGCATGCTGTACCTGGCTTTTGAAGTACTTTCATCATTTCATCTACCCAGGTATCAGGATATAAACAATCCGCATCAGCCGTAAGAATATACTTTCCCTTTGCAGTTTCCTGTCCTATTTGCCTGGCTGGCCCACATCCCTGTATTACCTGGAATAATGCGGTAACGTGCAAGCGTTTCAACGTTTGCTGTGTACGATCTTTAGAATTGTTATCTATTACAATAATTTCTAACGGAATAATGGTTTTCATTCTGGCAAGAGAAGAAAGGCACCGAATAATATTTACTTCTTCATTATAAGCCGCAATTAATATGGTTACCAATGGATTAGGCTTAATGATTTTATCCAGGTTTTCATTTACAGAATCAAAAATATGTTGTGGAATTTCCTCATAAGATTTATAGGAGAAATTTACTTTTTCAATCCAATCTGGCACTTTCATAGTATTTATTTTAATAGATTATTTCAAGAGTTTTGTGTAAGGAAAGTGATTTGCAGGTAGTATGGGTTTATATACAGCAATCATCCAACGCTCACAATTAGTACCATTTAATAACTCCATAATCTAAATAAAATTGTAAAACTCCTTTATTATTTGGCGAAATTGGCTTGTAATGAAGGTAAAACTGCCGGAAACTATCAAAAGTGAATTTACTGATGAAATTTGTGCTTACTATCAAAACAAACGCTAAAAAAAAGTACAGCCACTGAGCCAATCCGGGTTTTTAACAAACGGGGTTAAATCAACACCATATAAAGTTTATCCACACACTTAAAAGGCCTAAAAGCCTGCGTAATGTAGTAATGTGAAGGGCTGTTTAATTCTTACAATAAAGTAAAGTAACAGAAAGGACATAGTCACAATAATACATCGGTAAAAGAGACCTAATCATAAAACTATTTATGCCACCTTCCAAATAGCCATAACACCTGTTGCAATCAGGTATTACCGTATGCTGCAAAAAAGACCAAAAAAATAATGTAGGAGCCCTTGCATGCCGGATGGAAATACTGTACATTCATAGTCTCAAACCCCAAAAATGAAACAACTGTTTTTATTGCTGCTCATCTGCAAAGCAGCCTCCGCCTTTTCACAAAACTGGCCTGTAAAATCGCTGGTGAATAATAAAAAAGCCATGCAGGCCAGCTTTAAGCAATTACCTGCTTTTACGTATGGTACGAGTAAAAATATTGCAGGGCGTGGTAAATTCCAACAACTTAAATTGAACAGTGCTTTCCTTAGCAGGCTGATGCAGGAGCGGCCGGAAGCGCTGGAACTTAGCATACCCATTAGCAACACTAAAAACATTACCTGCTCGTTGGTGCAGTTTAGCCTCGGCAATGTTAAGTACACTGAAAATAATGACGGCATTATTGATGAAGTAAAAATACCGGTTACTTACCGGGGCATTGTAAAAAATGAGCAAAGCAGGAACAACGTGATCTTCACCGCCAACGAAGATTACCTGTCATTAACTGTTTCTATGCCAGACAACATCTTACAAATTACGCAGGCAGAAGAAACAGATAAAACGCTGTACCGGCTTTATAACAGCAAGGAAGTACAGTTTCCTGAATCAAAAGTTGACTGCGGTATGGCCGCCAGTCCATCAGCAAAAACCTACAACAATATTTTAATAGACGGCTCTACAACCACTGCTGTAAGAGATAAGTGCGTAAACGTTTTTGTGGATTGCTTTGACAGCCTGTTTTATAACCAGGGAAGCAGCAGACAAAAAACTATTGATTTTGTGTATGAGCTATTTAACTATGTGGGTACCGGCTTCTACAATGATTCTATCAATATACAAATAGCGGGTATAAATGTGTGGACCACTCCAGACCCATTTCGTGGTGATAACAGAGAAAACGCCTTGTACGATCTGGGCGAATACTACAAGGATAATTTTTTCGGTAACTTATGTGTGGGGTTAGATTTTGGCCGGGGTAAATCTGGCATTGCAGGTGGTATTGGCAGAATAAAAGCCATGACTTACAATACCTGCCCCGCTTTTGATTACAGTTCCAATACGCTATCTGCCACCTGTTACAACGATTTGAATTACAATGTAAAAGTGAAGAATTTTCCGGTAGGGCCAAATATTACCGGGGAGCAGGTTTACCTTGTAATGCACGAAATGGGCCATTTGCTTGGTGCTCATCATACTAAATGGTGCGGCTGGAAACTCACCAGCAACCCGGATACTTATGGCGCATTAGACAGTTGTGATGCAGTGGAGGGAAATTGCGCTAAGGGACCTCCCCCCGTGGGTGGTTCCACCATAATGAGTTATTGTGCCTCAGGCACTATGTTTATCAATTATAATTTCGGCTTTGGCAGGTTGCCCGGCAATGCTATCCGGAATTTTGTATCACAATCCGCCTGCCTGCTCAACTGTTCTGAGTGCTTTGGCTTACTCAATCTTAACAAAAATAATGCAGGATATAATATAGCAGCTTCCCCGCATTTGCACAGCTCCCGCCAAAAAGAAAGCGACCCGAAGCCTGGTGAAAATACTGCGCCTTTTGCCGGTGAATTGCTACTAACTTCTCAAAAATTACAGCAATGAAAAAAAATTTAACCATTACATTTTTAGTAATTGCACAGATAGCCACAGCACAGTGGAGCAATACTGCCAACAACTTTGCTGATACGCTCCACACGCCAGTTGCTGTGGTGGCAGGTACACAAAAAAGTCCATTGGTACTTACAAGTTACCCTGATGGTGGGTACTTTGTTATATGGGAAGATGAACGGGATGTTCCAACAAATAAAACAGATATTTATGCACAGAAATATGATAACGCCGGCAAACGCTTGTGGGCAAAGGACGGTGTTCCCGTAGCTACGGGGCCCAATATTCAGCATTACACTTTTTCTTCTATCCAGGATTACCGTAACCGCTCCTTTGTTGCAACAGACAGCGCAGGTGGTTTTTATATATGCTATTCAGATGACAGTACTTCCAACTACATATATGAAAGGCTGATGATACAGCATGTAAAGCCAGATGGCAGTAATGTATTTGGAGGCCCCGGATTAATAGTTGCCCGATCTGGTTCTGCCAATCTGCAGATGGCTCCACAACTTATTCCGGATGGTAACAAAGGTTTTTTTCTGGCTTACAAACAAAAATCCGTTAATGAATATATAGAGGCGTATTGTTTTCGGGATGAGAATGGTACTTTACAATATTACGGTGGTGGAAGAATGAATGAGAACGGTTTACAAACCAGCCAGGTAGCGGTCTGCGGCATAAAAACAGATGTCATTTATCCGGGCACCACCGTGTATGAATACAATATCTGGTACGACCAGCAGGGCGGCTGTAATGTAATTATGGATATGAACGGTAATAACGGCGTGCAGGGCAGAATGCTCACTTTCAACAAACTGTGGCGGGCAAAAAAAGATTCCAGATCAAAAACGTTTTTCCGCAATACTTCCGGTACAGCCTGCCCCAAAACAAAGGAATACAGTAAAGGAAACGTGTACACGATGTACACGCTTAAAACAGATGTTCAGAATGTTACCTGCTCAGATCTTTTTCAAACAGTTATTTATGTTTATACCAATTACAGGCTTATCTCTAACGGATACCAGGTAATAGACAATGCCAGTTACGATTATGGTAATCCCAAAGGGGTAACTATTAAAACTGACGGAACCATAAATGTAACAGAGATCGCCGCCGTTACCAGGTCGCTTATAGGTAACACCGTCACCGATTTTATTTTAAGAGGTTTTACATATCCTGAAGAAAAATTTGACAGTATTCCTTACCAGCATACCGCTTACGGCAACCCTGATTTTGGCTACAATACCGCGGTGCCTGCAAGGGTGAATAAACTTAATTTTTTTAGGGATACTTTGCTGGCTGCTGGCAATTATTATTTTGATTTTTGCCTGGCGGGTGGCGGCGGAGATATTTATGCGGCGGCCCTTTTGGCGGGTGCTGCCGGCAGAAATCTGCGTATGCAGCATCTTTCAGTAGATAGGAAAACACCTGATTCTTTTGCCATCACTTACAACACCAATGTTGCAAAAAATCCGGAGAAGCCGGGTGTTGCCATCGGTAAGGAATTAAACACCGGCTATGGTGGCAGCAATATCTCTTATGATGTTCCACTGATACTCGTTTCCAATAAAGGCAATGCGTTGTTTTATACCCGTGAGTATTATCGTTCCGCAAGGGTAAGCCCCATCGGCAGCGGCGTAGAGCTTAATTGGGGTGCTATGGGCCGCTCTATTGGAGCAGGGTCTTTTAATAACTCCTTCTATAATCTTGAACAGCCGGTAGTGGCATTTGATTCAACAGGCAATAGTGCAATTATTGCGTGGCAAGATAACAGGTACATCCCGGGCAACAGTACCTATTTTGATATATACATGCGCCACCTTGATAAACTTAACAGCTTTAATTATACGCCCCCTGTAAATACGGTGAAACTGCTGCCCAATCCTTACGGACCAACCACTTCAAATCCCACTGTGTTATTTGGAACCAGCAAAAAATTCACACCCATTGAAGTAACCACCGGAGGCACAAGTGCTGTTTTAACACCTGTAATGGAAATACTGGATGAAAATAATTTGGGTGCTTTGCAGACAAGTATTTACCAGCATTCAGCGGCCATACGTAAATACAACGGACAGCCCTATCTAAACCGCAATTATACAGTATTACCAGAAATTGGCGCTACTGGCAAAACCGTAAATACATTTCTCTATTTTGCAAAACAGGAATTTGATGCTTTAAAAAATGCAGACAACACCATTGCCGATCCGGGATTCTTACAAGTGATCAGGCAGCCTTCTACAACAGCAAATGCACCTGCAACTTACATACCTGTAGTGGGCGAAGAAATTTTGCCATTAGTCTATTGGGATTCAACAGATGGTGGTTACCAGCTATGGGTAACTGCTAAAGGGCTTGGCAATTTCTTTATTCAAAAAATGGCCACCACCAGTATTTGCTCTGGTAACAATACCAGTTTTACCTCTGGTGTAACGGGTACAAATTACCAGTGGCAGGTAAATACCGGTGGCGCTACTTACTACGACATTGCCAATGGCGGCGGCTACAATGGCGTTACCACCGCAACACTAACACTTACCAACATTGCAGGCACGCTTAATGGCAACCGCTATCGTTGTGCTATTGATGGCACAAAAGTTAGTACCAGTTTTTACCTGCAAATTTCCAATACCTGGACGGGTGCTGTAAACACTGCCTGGGAAAATACGGGCAACTGGAGTTGCGGTACTATTCCAGATGCAAATACTGATGTGATAATAACGAGTGGAACTGTTACCATTAATTCAACAACTGCTATTTGCCGGAGTATAAAATTAAGCCCCGGTGCAACTTTAAATGTGCCGCCCGGTTTTAAACTAACGGTATCGCACTAAAAAAGAAATGATAATACTACAACCTGCAGCTTACAACTGCAGGTTTTTTTATGATGAATTATTTACCGAAGGAGTTACATTATTTTTAATGTGGCAAAACATCAACCTATCTAATTCAATTGCTAGCCGCTTTCATAAGTGGATAACAATACAATAGAATAAAATGATGGCTTTAGCCAAACAAACAACTTAAAATTTATCAATCAGTTTGACTAAAGCCACCAATATAAATCACTTTTTTTGGAGTGAAGTAATGATTAAATAATAAGGCAACACAACACGGATTAATGCGGGTAAGGAAAAAACAAATCACTTTTATTTCAAAAAGCAAGATTTACCGCCAAATTTAACCCGGCACTTTCCGGAACAAACCTGCATACACCTCCAACACATATTAAACCGCCACGTTGCCGTCCGTAACTGGCTTGTAGCCTGGCAGCACCTTGTTTATAAGCTAAGCCTACATTGTAATAATGTATTTTTTTATTAGCAACATCGTTACCATAATTGTATAAATCAATGGCAAAAAAAGACCATTGTGATTTTAAATTAAACTCCACCTGCAATGCTGCCCAATTTTTAAATCCTCCATCCGCCCATTGGTGCTGTAACTCCCATCTAAAAGAATTATACTTACCAACCTTTAATGTATTTTCTACTACTACAGTATTAGCATTTACTTCACCCACTTCTTCCGCAACATACCTTGCATTATAATATTGGTTAAGGTAAGTAAATACAGAGGACAATTTAGTAGTCCATTTTTTTCTTATTTCAAGGCTTACTTCGTGATAATATTTTTGTCCAAACCCAAATAAGTCTGCTTTATATTTCCTTTCGGCCGCATTATATATTCCTTTTAGCCCATGCCACTGTGCATAATTAACAGATACATTTGTTCCGTATTTACCACCCAAAGCAGTTCCTTTTTTAAACTGATAAATAACATCGAGTTGCCCGCCAATTTCACCAGCCTTATTTCTATCAGGTTCAAAACTTAAGTTAGGCTGTGCAGCATATACATAAATATTACTAAGGCTGTAATCGTATTGTTTGGTTAAGGAAGGCACATAATTTACAAAGCCTTCATTAAATGCATTGCCTGCTAAACTTCTTTGAGAATAGACACCAAAGTTTTCTAACCGCCGAAAACTTGTATTAATCCCCAAACCTTTTTCGGAATAGCCAACATTTAATAAATAAGCATCCCCATCAAACTGCAACTCCGGCCTTACATTATTAAACTCCACCAAGGCATCGTTCGATTTAAATACATACTCAGCATCTGCTGCAAAACCTCCTTTTTTTACATTGCCTCTTAAGGAAGTTAAATAAGTAGAAGATGACAATCCATCAAAATTTATTTTTTCATTTCGGTTTACATAGCTCAAGGCAAGGCCGTAATTTATTTTTTTTGCTTTAAATAATTCCGATAAGTCAACTTCAGTATTCAGGCCTAGAATAGTACCATCTGTAAAATCAAAGCCCAGGCCATTTCTTTGTTTGCCATACAAGGCAGTAACCTGCACAGGCTCAATGGGTGAATATTTTATCCTGCCGCCTGCAATAGAATTGGCAATGCCCAACTGCCTGTCTTCCCAGGTTCTTAATACCAGGCCGCTACCGAACTGCTCGTAAAAATGCCCTGCAGTTATATCTAACCCAATGCTATCGTTTTTATAATTGATGTAGTAAGTGCCCAAGCCAGCTCCTTTAAAATTGGGTGAATAATTTAGCAACGCTTTTGGTTCATAAGATTCTAACTGAATGCCGGTAGTAAAGTGCTTGTACTTATAATCTAACCGCAGGTAACTGTTAGATCGTAACCTGTTTTGAGCTTCTATCTGTTCAAGTTTTATTTTACTGTCATCTATGTAATAGGATGAATTGGATTCAAAGCCACCGCTCAGTTGGGCTTGGGTACTAACTGAAATAAAATTTAGCAGTAAGAAAATTAGCTTTTTTATACCTATCATTTTATTGGTTGTCTTTTATGGCTTTAAACATTACCTCCTCATCGCCAATTACAAAACCGGCATGGCGATAAATTATTTTCCCATCTTTTACAATCAGGGTGTAAGGGATATTCATCAGGTTCAGTTCTCTTTTTAAATCCTGATTTTTATCAAGCAAAACTTTGAAGTCCCAATTTTTTCCATTCACCAACGGCTGTACCCTTTTTATAGTGCGGCTATCATCTATAGAAATGGCATAAAAATCAAAATTCGCTTCCTTTTTCCAGCCTTCATATTTATCATTGATAATAGAAAGCTCATTAATACAGGGGATACACCAGGTAGCCCAAAAAGCAACTATTACTGGTTTGCCTTTTGTATCATTGAACTGGCTCGTATTAAAAACGTTTCCGTCTAAATCAGAAAGCTTGATGGAAGGGATCTGTTGTGCTTGTACAGACATTCCCAAACATAAAAAAAGGCTAACTATTGCAGCAGATCTTTTCACTATTTTGTAATTTTTAGATGATTAAAATTAAATACGGGTTTATTAATGCAACCTTACAGCAATTTCTGCGTATATAATAATAAATGACTGGCTCTAAAACCAAAAATTAAACAATCAAATCATGAAAAATGTATTTTACATCACTAGTATAATAGCAGGTGGGCTTTTTTTAAGCTCCTGTACAAAAACGGAATCAAGTATTTCAGACACAACGCCTGAAACTATTTCAATTGCAGCAAACAGTTTAAACGTTGCAACAGGAACCTCAGTTACCTTTACAGTTACATCATCAAAGAATAATGCCGATGTTACCAGCCAAAGCCAGGTATTTGTAAATGGCACTTCAATAACAGGCAAAAGTTATACATTTTTACAAGCTGGCACTTACACAGTATTTGCAACCAAAGGCACAATCAATACTGGCAATATTACTGTCACCGTAACGCAGGTTAGCATAGGATTTGTAAGCAAAGTTTTAGTAGAGGAATATTCAGGCACCTGGTGTGGCAACTGCCCACGTATTTTATATGGTGTAGATTTATTACTCAAGCAAACTGATAAAGCAATTGTGGTGAGTACTCACTTGTTTAATGGAGATCCATTTATTACTACACAGGGAAATACATTGGCTTCCAACCTGGGTGTTAGTGGAGTACCCACAGGTAAAATTAACCGCACTATTAATTGGACAGGGCCTCAGTATCAAAACGTAAACCAGGTAATCAGTCAAATACAAGCATCATCTACTGCAGGACTTGCTATCAGTTCAACAGTGGCAGGAACAAATTTATCTGCAACAATAAAAGTGAGCTATACACAACCAATAAGTGGTAATGCAAGGCTTACTGTTTACTTAGTGGAAGATAAATTATTTTTTACGCAACAGAATTATTCTTCTAATCTTTATAGTGGTCAATCCGCCATAGCCAATTTTGAATATAGTGGTATTGTAAGAGCAGTTGTTTCTTCTTTAGCAGGGGACGCTATTGCCAATGCTGGTTCATCAAATGAAAAGATATATTCTCTAACAATCCCGGGGAATATTTCCAATATTACAAATGCCAGGCTTGTGGCATTTGTAACCAATGCAGCAGGTGCGGTGGTGAATGTTCAGGCAGCAAAAGTAGGGGCCGTAATAGATTTTGAGAGATTATAATCATACGATAACTTTCGGCAAGTTTGGGCAATAATTGACTTTAGCCACACAATCAACGCTGTAATTATCAGTCAGTTTTATTGGTGCATTAAAAATACTTTTATTGCACTTATAGCTAAAGGTGGAGTTAATTGAATAATATCCCCCGGCCGGCACCGCAGGTGAGACCGGGGATCACCATTTTTTCTCCGTGGTCGGTGTCCCCACCAATTACTACTTGCGTTAGAAAACCTCCCGAAAATGTGTAAGCAACCCAAACTCATCCACATTATATTCATAAAATTTTGCAGAATAAAACCTACAGTCAGCAGGGCTATTGCATAATAATATAATAATCAATGAAGTTGCATCGGGTTCAGATGACCGCCTGAATAACTTGTGGGGCAGGAATGTATTCCAACTTTTGTGTAGCTATCTCCCTGCTGAAAACTTTTACTGCCAAAGGGGGCTCTAAGCCAGCTATTGTGTTCCCTGTCTGTTGCTGTTACTACATAGTTTTTAAGCGTACTATCTTTCATGTGTTTCATCTTATCCACCAAAGTTCTAGCAGTAAACTTTTATCCATTCATCGCTGGTCTTGCAGGTATGATTATAATTTAGTTAGAGGCGATAGTTAGTTTTATTAAAGCCGTTAATTTTTTGAAAATTTAAGCGTCTTTTTTTAATATGCTGTTCCAGAATTTTTACAATCTTTACACATCATTGTCATTTATTGAATTCAAGATGATCTCACTCGAAAAAATATTCTTAACTGGTGCTTTTCCTTGAGCGTGTTGTATTACCAATTTTTCATTAAAAATGTGTCTACCTTTAACGAATGAAACTGTTGATTCGATTTAGTATCTCTATTATATTTCTACTGCTTTTATTTCATCCAACAGCTGGTTTTTCTCAAAAGGATAGTGTTGCAATTTGGTCTGGAGCTTTAATTAAAAGTAAATCTCAGGACGAAGGATTAGCAATCAACGCTCGCATTAAAAAGTACTTACAAAAAACCAACGATCAGCAATTTGTAGCATACGCTACTAATTTTTTAAGGGCGGCGGCTAAAACAAACTCCCCCAGGTACGTGTTTCACGACCTGTTAGATTTTTGTTTTCAACAATCATTAATAAATGGGTTGGATAAAACCTTTAATCTGGCAGTTTTAAAAATGGAGGATGATCCTGATTTTTCAAATCACGACGTTAAATACCAGTTGTATTACTTTTATACCCAATTTTATTACCATCTGAAAGAGTATTTTTATGCTGCCAAATACCTTGATATCTTTCTCAAAGATGGAATATCCGCTTTTCCTGAAAGTATGCAAAGCTCAATAGAACTAAATGCATTGACTACGCTGGCATTAATTGATCAGCACACCTATAATATTGATACGGCGATTCAGCGATTCACTGCAATTTTGGAGCTAAGTAAAGTTAAAGAAAACGCTGCATGGGAAGGAATTACATCCGGTAATCTTGCATACACTTTATCTCTGGCAAAGCGTTTTGAGGAAGCAATTCCATTTTATAAAAGGGATGACGAACTGAGTATTCGAAACAACGAATTGGGAAGCTCACTAAGAGCAAAAATTGCCTTAGGCCAACTTTATTTACGATTCAATAAATTGGATTCAGCTTTTAATTATATTGATAGTTCCAGAAATCTTCTTGCCAACCTGCTTTCAGCCAATGAAACACCAGGCGATTTTTACCTGGAGGAGCAACAGGAGATAATGTCTTTTTTCGGGAACTATTACAACCAAACCGGGGATTACGAAAAATCCAGTGTTTATTTTACCAGGGCATTTGTATTGAATGATTCCATACAAAAGATAGAAAATGTAAGCCATTTAAAACAAGTGTTTCAGCACTTTGAAGTAGCTAAAAATTTGAATGAGATCAACGAGTTGCAAAATGAAATAAAAGACAAAAAGCGATCAGTTACATTTGTTATCATAGTGGTGGTTGCCATAGCCTGTATTTTGGTGTTGGTATCCATTTTTTTTCTTAGACTATTGTCAAAAAATAAACTGCTAAAGAAGCAAAACGAAACCATCAATCGACAAAGGGCTTCGCTGCAAAAAATAAATGGTGAAAATTATCAGTTATTTTCACTGATCAGTCACGACGTAAGAGGCCCTGCCGCAAGTGTACACAGACTTTTGCAACTTGCTGTAAAAAAGGAAATGGATGCAGATAGTTTTGAAAAATTTCTACCAGCGCTGCTGGAAAACAGCACCAATCTTAAGACTACCATTGAGAGCTTGTTAACATGGTCTATGGCTCAGTTTCACGGAATTGAAACTAAACCAGAACCTGTAGAGATAAAATCGCTTATCGATAAAATGATCCCTCTATTTCAAAACCAGGCTAAAGAAAAATCCATCCTGCTGCAAAATAATTGCGCTAATCATCTGGCTTTAATCGACATCAATCAGTTTGAAATTATTCTCAGAAATACTATTAGTAATGCGATTAAATTTTCCTACCCCAATTCAGTCATTCAGTTTAATTCACAGGAAGTTGCAGCGGGTATAGATTTAAGCGTGACCGATTTCGGTATGGGGATGACGGCTGAACAGATTGATAATGTCCTGAACAAAAGTGATTCAAAAACGACAAAGGGTACTTCCGGTGAAAAAGGTATTGGATTGGGATTAAATTTGGTAAAGGATTTTCTAATTAAAAATTCCGGCACGTTGAAAATAGAAAGTAAAATTGACAAGGGAACTACAATGGTATTCACAGTTCCTAAAGCAATTTGATTAAATGAGGCATATTAATTACGCTGGTAGATTTAATTCATAG
>JBBQTZ010000076.1:0-17624 GCA_038234405.1 Chitinophagales bacterium | reverse complement strand
TGTTTTTTTATTGGTACAGTTTTCTAATCTAATCCTGCTAATCTTAAAATCCAGATTTAGATAATGGGCAAACTAATTATAAATGCACTTCCTTCTCCTTGCTTTGTTTCTACTTTTAGCTCGCCCCCATGCGCCTTTACAATATCATAACTCAAACTCAACCCCAATCCTGTTCCCTGCCCAGTGGGTTTGGTGGTAAAGAAGGGTTGAAATATTTTATCAACTATATTTTGAGGTATCCCGTTGCCATTATCACTCACAGATGTTAAAACTTTATCCCCAACTTTTTTTGTACTTATAGAAACTGTTGGCTCATAACTTTCAATATGCTGGCTCTTTTTTTCATTTACCACATAAAAAGCATTGGTAATCAGGTTTAAAATCACCCTCCCCATATCTTGCGGAATCATATTTACGCTAGTGATGCTTTGATCGTAGTCTGTTTTTAAAGTGGCATTAAAACTTTTGTCTTTTGCCCGTAATCCATGATAGGCCAACCGAAAATATTCATCTGCCAATTTGTTAATATCTGTTGGTTCTTTTGTGCCGCTGCTGCTTCTTGAATGTTGCAACATTCCTTTTACAATTGCATCTGCTCGCTTTCCATGATGGTTTATTTTTTGCTCGTTGTCTCTTATATCCATTGCCAGATCAATTGCCAATTGTATATTGCCAATTGCCAATTCAGCTTTCAATTCATCAATCAACTCCGTATTTATTTCAGAAAAATTATTGACAAAATTGAGCGGATTTTGAATTTCGTGTGCTATACCGGCGGTGAGTTCGCCCAGGCTAGCCATTTTTTCTGATTGTATTAGCTGCCGCTGCGTAGCTTTAAGCTCATCAAGGGTTAGCTGTAATTCCTCTTTTTGCAGGGTAAGTGCAGCAGTGCGCTCAGCAACCTGTACTTCTAACTCGGCTTTTAGGTTGGCCATTATCTTATTTTGCCGCTCCTCTTCCTGTGTTTTAAGCCGCTCTTTTTCCAGTGCCTTTCGTTGCCTACTGTTAATGATGAGCATGGTAACCATCCATATTACAGCAAATGAATTGATTATGCCAAGTACATCATCCCAACGTTTATAAAAGGGTAAACTTATCAACTTAATTATACCCCCTAAAAAAGAAATAAGTATTAGCGGAAGTACTGCAAATAATGTTGACCGGGCTCTTTCAAACTCCTTCTCTATATAAATAATGCCTATTATACCAAATACAATCAGGTAAGATAGCATTGTAATTAAAGGCCTTGCCAGCGGTACTGTAAAGTGTAGTACCTGTAATCCTATACAGGTGTACATAATACCTAAAAATCTTCTGTTCCAAATAGGGAGTGTAGTGGCTGTTTGAAAAGTTTTTCGGAGGTGTATTACAATAAAAAAAGTAATGACCAGTTGTAAGTTCATAATTACTGCTTATAAATTATTTTTTGGATAAATAAACCTGCCCGATAACTGTAGACTATTTTAATAATTTTAGTGCTAAGTAAAAAAATAAACGCTAATGAAATGATTTTTTTTCAACTGTTTCGCTTGGTTAATTAACACATTAATGCTTTATTTAGCTTAATCGGGTATATGCATTTTGTATAGTAAGTTTTTTTATATAAACTTTTAGCCTGGCATATTTCACAAAATTTGATCTGCTAAAAAAATAGCTCATATATAGGTGGGGAATTAAACCAGCAAACAAGCCAGGATACTTTTATAGCATAAAAAAATTAGTATCCTTGCAAAAAAAATAAATACCGCTGCTAATGAAAGCACCTTAATTCTATAAGAAAATCAATATAAACAACATACTACTAATTTATTTTTTACGGGCATTTTCTATAAAAATTCGTTTTACTTCTTTAGAGTTATTAATAATTTTATAAAAATCATTAACATAACTGCTAATATCTTTTTTTAAATAGGCAGATAACAATTCAGCATTAGCAATAAGGGCATCTATTGCTGGTTTATGTTTGTTAAACACTGCAATACCGGCTTCTAACTCTTCCATTGTACGTGGAAAACCACGGTACACACGCTCCACTACGCTTTCTATGCCCATCATTTCATCAGGCACAGCATAGTCTGCATTTACAAAACCAGAATAGTCAAAGTCGTAAGGAATTGGGTAAGGCAGCGCTGTACTATCTTTTTTTAAACGCAGCAGTTTAATGTTATGGTTATTTGGTACAGACCAATCGGTATTACCTATCATATATTCAAACAGGTTAACAATAGTCATTTGCTCTCTGTCTGTACTTTCTGAGTTCAATTTTATGTTATTTAACTCTTTGCATTTTATTCTTTTAGAGAGTGCATCTACATTTTCAATAACAAAAGCATTTCTGGTAAATGGCTTTTTTTTGCCAACATTATCCTCATAAGTTATTTTAAGCAGGCGTACTCTAAAACTTTTTTCTGTTAATACATTATAAATTTTATACGCAAAAAATTCTTTAAGTAAGTATTGCTCATAATCACTGCCAGATTTACACTCGCTCACCAATTTTAAATTGCGAAGTGATGATAACCTTGGAGAAGTGGGATTACGAAAACTTAACCGTATTGGCGGCACATTGCAAATGGTGCGCCGGCTGTGCCCTCTTAAATTCAATTTAATTACTTCACTAATTATAGAGCCATCCGGGTGTTTACAGGCAAAAATAGCAGGTTGATACGCCTCCTTTATTTTGCCACTTAAAAGGCTGCCCAAATCTGATGATAAGGTAACCACAAGTGGATTTTCATCTTTAAAAAATTGCTCACTATCTATAACAGATTGCGACCAACCCGGCAGCGATACTACTAAAATAAATAATACCAGCATACTGCGAAATACTTTCATAATTATATAATTTTTAGGTAAAATGTACTTGTTATTCTTTAATCAATTTCAATCATCACAAGCGCTATGTTAACTTTTAAAAAAGGTGTAGACGGGATAACTACCTTATGCAGTAACCGTCAGATTTTTTAAATCGCAAAATCTCTACAAATTCCATTTATCCGGATTACTACTGTTAACTTAACACTGGTATTACACCTATTTTATAACTTCCTCTATAACCTGGCCAATAGTTCCACTCGGCATTTGTATATGAAGCAGCGCAGCTATTGTAGGAGCAATGTCTGTCATTTTAACTTCCCGGTTACTTTTACCTTGCTTAATATTCCACCCATACCAAAGTAAAGGTATATGGGCATCGTATGGGTTCCAGGCGCCATGGGTAGTACCACCTGCTTCAAACCCATCTATCCAATGTGGTTCAAATATAAGCTGAATATCGCCGCAACGTTGTGGAAAGTAGCTGTTAGCAACCATCTCCTTTATCTTACTATTTAATGTTGTTTGTTGCAGTGCATCCAACTCAAAAGCTCTTGCTATCCCTGGCTTTTTTTCGAGCGAATCAATAATCCACTTTCTAATATCCTTTTCTTTAATTTTTGATGAATTAATAGCAGGGTGATTAAGGTACAACTGATAGTTAGAAATTTCAATTATCAAATCATTTAAATTAAATTTATCGCTGAGTTGTTTATTCATTTTAGCAATCAAATCTTGTGTATTAAAATTTCCTGCAGGTATTTTATGCTCTTTTAAAAACCCTGGTGCATGTGCAGCAGCATGATCGGCTGAAAGGAAAAGGAGGTACTGTCCTTCCCCAACTTTTTCATTTAAAAAATTTAAAAATTCTCCCAGGTCCTTATCCAATCTTAAGTAATTATCTTCTGTTTCAATAGCGTTAGTGCCAAACGTATGACCTATGTAATCAGGAGAAGAAAGGCTGATTGCTAAAAAATCTGTGACAGTGTTTTTACCCAATTGCTCAGATAAAAGAGCAGCTTTTGCCATTTCAAATGTAAAGGTATTACCATGCGGTGTGGCAGCAATAAAGCTATAATTTTTACTAACATGCTTTTTTAAATCGTAAGGAAAATGATCTCCAAATGTTTTATTCTCATAAGTTTTTTCATCTTCTGTACTTTGCAAATAAGTGTCAATAGGGTAAAGCGTATTCCACCCGGCTTCATAATATTTATCTACCAGTTTTTTTGAATTGATGTCTTTTACCCACTGAGGCAATTCTTTCATGTAATAACTTGAAGTTATCCAATCGCCGGTTTTATTATCGTACCAATAAGCTGCATTGGCACTGTGGCCTGCAGGCAAAATGCTTCCACGATCTTTTAAAGCAATACCTATTACTTTACTTCTAAAATTAGTTGCCATCCTTAATTCATCACAAATAGTGGTAGTAAGTAAGTTTCGGGGGCTCATACGCCCTAATGCAGTTAAGCTTCCAACAGTTTGTGCAGTATCGTCTTCTGTACAATATACATTTTTGTTGAGTGTATTATCCCACCACGAGTTGCCGGCAATGCCGTGTATGGCAGGTACAGATCCTGTATAAATTCCGGCATGGCCACATGCAGTTACAGTAGGTGTGTAGGGTATAAGCGTGTTTTCGCAGGAAAATCCTTTGTTAAGTAATTTTTTAAATCCTCCATTAGCTTCATATCTATCATAATAGCGGTATAAATAATCCCAACTCATCTGATCTACAACAATCCCTACTACAAGCTTTGGCCGTTGAAGATTTTCCTGACTGTAAATAAAAGATTGTATTACAAAAGTTGCAAATAAAAGAATTATTTTTTGCATAAATTTTAGTTTTACCAAATATACCTATTAATAAATGCAGGATATATTTATGATTAAAAAAAAATGAAAATCCTGATAAAAATTTATTTCATTATTTATACAGCTACTATTATCTTAAAATGGTGGATTTAAAAGAGTGCAAAACACCTGTAACGTAAACAGAAGATTCACAAAGAGTGCATCCCAAATTGGCGCAGCAACAAGTGGTCGATGAGGACACCGACCACGGCTAAGCCTCGGCCGGTGTCCTCACCGAACGAAATCAGGAGCGACAAATTGGGATGCACCCTTCACAAACCTGGTAAAATATAGTAAAAATTTTACAGTTTCTTTTATGTTCCATTTGGTATTAGCTCCCATTAGTAAGAAAAAAAACTTAAGTGTAAACAGGCAAGCTACTGCCAAATACTGGTAAGGCATTTGAGTTACAATTTTTCGGAAGTACTTTATAGAGAAGCTGGGGCAAAGCAGCGTTGGTTTAAACCAAACAAAAAAATAGTTGTTAATTTATTGATTGTTGAACCCAAATTAAGTACAACAAGGAAATCAAATAAAAGTAAATCTATCTTTTTATTTTTTTACAAAGCACCTGCTGGTTGTATTGCTACCACCAAAAGAATTAGATTTATGTATGCAATTATTATTTATGTTTTACAATCACTCATATTGCTCAACTAAAAAGTTTAGATAAACAAAACTATTAAATATATTTATACATTTATTTAGGTACTCATCCTTCAATAACACCTAAAAATTTATTAAAAGTAAACATTCCAGTATTTATGTTACCACACACTCAGGCAAATAATAATCCTTCAACTGATATTACAATCAATTATGAAGAACTTCTGAAAAAAGTGGAGGATCATGTTGCTTTATTTTACAAAGAGCAAACAGATATCAATCTATTTTATCACAATTATTCCCATACACTTGAGGTATTAAATAATACAAAATTAATAGCTAACCACTACCAGCTTGATGACAGAATGTACTTTAACGTATGCGCTGCTGCTTGCTTTCATGATACTGGCTATCATTTAAAAAACAATAAAAATCATGAGCAAAAAAGTGTAACATTAGCAAAGCCATTTTTTGATAGTATTGGTTTAGATACTACCGATATTGAGATAATTAGCAATTGCATTATGGCCACCAAAATGCCGCAAATGCCAATAACACTTGCAGAAAAAATAATTTGTGATGCAGATTTATTTAATTTGGGCACAGCCGATTTTAAAGAAAAAAATAAGCTTTTAAAAAGAGAAGAAGAAGCCTTTGAAAATAAAATAGTAGATGCGCTTGCCTGGCGTGCCTCTTCAATCAGATTGCTTGAAAAGCATACTTACCATACAGATTACTGTAGGTTGCTACTCAATAAAACCAAGGAGGAAAATTTATTAGTGCTAAAAGAAAGACAAGAAAAAAAAGAGAAAAAGGCCTCTTTAATTGCTACAAAGGAAATTAACCATAACAAATCGTCATTTGATATGGCAGGTGTAGAAGATGATAAGCAAATGAAAAAGGTAAATAAAAAGAATTTACCATTAAGGGGTATTGAAACCATGTTTAAGATTTCAGCTTCTAAAAATATAAGGATAAGTGAAATGGCCGATAGTAAAGCCCATATAATGATATCTGTAAATTCAATTATAATTTCGGTAGTGTTAGGTTTAACTATAAAAAATCTGGACGAACATAAACAGTTGATTGTACCAACTATTATTTTACTCGCTGTTAATTTAACTACCATTATTTATTCTGTACTAGCCACCCGCCCTAAAATAGCTGATGGTTTTTTTACAAAAGAAGAGGTGGAAAATAAATCGGTAAACCTGCTTTATTTTGGCAGTTATTACAATATGAATTTTAAAGAATACCATGAGGGGTTAAAGGCAATGATGGCAGATAAAGAATTTTTATACGGTACGCTTACAAAAGATACTTTTTGGCAAGGAAAAGTACTTGGCCGCAAGTATCGTTTATTAAGAACTTCATACACTGTATTTCTATATGGCATTATTATGGCTGTGGCAGCATTTGCTATAGCTGTCATTTTTTTCAGCTAACTACAATATTAAATATCATCAATGGAAATTTGTTTTTTCGACAGGGACATTAGCTGGCTTTCTTTTAATCACCGTGTTTTAATGGAAGCTGCTGATAACAATGTTCCATTACTGGAAAGACTTAAATTTCTCTCCATCTATTCCTCTAA
The DNA here is from genome assembly GCA_038234405.1 of Chitinophagales bacterium. Lineage (GTDB taxonomy): Bacteria > Bacteroidota > Bacteroidia > Chitinophagales > Chitinophagaceae > Ferruginibacter. Next base: position 10,753 of record JBBQTZ010000076.1, on the reverse strand, counting down.
TCTTGATGAATTTTACAGGGTACGCATACCTGTTTTGTTATCGCTTAAAGAAATTGAGCATAAAAGAAATGATACCGATATTGTACAAAACATCAGCACCATCGTTAGCAGCCAAATGAAAGAACTTGGGGCTGTATTAGTAGAACAAATTATACCACAATTAAAAAGCCAGGATATTTACCTGGTTTATAATGAGGCCATTCCTCAGTTTTTACAAAATGATTGTACTACCTATTTTATTGATAAAGTAGCTGGCTTTTTACAACCAGTATTACTCAATGAAAAGATAACAGACCTGTTAATTGAAAACAATACACTACAGATACTCGTTTTGTTAGCTGATAGTACTGGCAAAGAATATCTGGCAATGGTAAATATCCCCTGCATTAATTTACCCAGATTTTATTATAAAAACAATGTAGAAACTAATACAAGATTCATTGTTTTTTTAGATGATATTATTAAGGCAAACCTGCATAAAGTTTTTGCCAATTTCACTATAAAGGAAAGCTATTCTTTTAAAATAACCAGAGATGCCGCACTAGATTTGGCAGATGAATACGAGGGAGATATTGCAGCAAAAATTAAGCAACAAATTAAAAAAAGAGATTTTGGACTAGCTACCCGCTTTTTATATCAACCGGGTATTTCGAGGCGGATATTACAAGCAGTAGTTGATAAATTAAATCTAAAAAATGCCAATATTGTTGCAGGCGGTAATTATCATAATCTTAAAGATTTAGCAAAACTTCCTATTGCCGATAAAGAGAATTTTATATTTGAAAAACAAGCACCAATTATTAACAAAGCGCTGTCCTCCACTGAAAGTATATTTAATCTTTTAGCTAAAAAAGACCATCTTTTACACACACCCTATGAATCTTATTATCCTGTTATTCGATTTTTTAACGAAGCATCAGTTGATAGTACTGTAACAGAAATATATATAGCCCTTTACCGGGTAGCACACAATTCAATGATTGGCAATTCGTTAATTAGTGCCGCAAAAAATGGCAAAAAAGTAACCGTATTTATTGAATTAAAAGCCCGGTTCGACGAGGAAAATAACCTTAATTGGGCACTTAAAATGAAAGAAGCCGGAGTAAAAATTATCTACAGCATTCCTGGCCTTAAAGTACATGCAAAAGTTGCACTTGTAAAAAGAATAGAAAAAAACAGACCTAGATACTATGGACTGTTTTCTACAGGAAATTTTAATGAAAATACAGCCAATGTATACACAGATCATATTTTATTCACGGCTAATGCTACCTTGTTAAGAGAACTTGAATTACTCTTTATTTTCTTCTCTTACCGGGTAAAACCCAAAAAACACCCAACGCTTCAATTTGAACATTTGCTGGTTGGTCAATTTAATCTTCAGCAAAAGTTTATTGAGTTAATAGATAATGAAATTGCCTTTGCCAAACAAGGTATTGCAGCTACCATTATTATAAAAATCAATAGCCTCGAAGAGAAGGTAATGATTAATAAATTATACGAAGCCTCTAATGCTGGGGTACAAATTAAATTGATAGTAAGAGGTATTTGTTGTTTAATACCTGGTATGGCAAATAAAAGTGAACATATTACCGTTGCCAGAATTGTAGATAGGTATTTAGAACATGGCCGTGTGTTTACTTTTAGTAACAATAACAATCCACTTGTATTTATAGGCTCATCAGATTGGATGAACAGGAGTATGTACCGACGCATAGAAGTGTGTGTACCAATTTACGAGGCAACATTAAAAGAACAAATAATTCAGTTGTTGAATATTCAGTTATCAGATAATGTAAAAGCAACAATATTGAATAATCAACTTCAAAATTTAAAAAGAGAAAAAAGTGATTTAACGGAACTTATTCAATCACAAAAGGTAATTTATGAATTACTACATTGTGAACAACCAACCTAAAGTTTTAAAAAATTATAAACGAAAATTGCCATGCTTACTTATAAAAAGTTATTAGCTTTTAGTATTTTAATCGCCATCGGCTTTATTGGCTGTAATAGTTCAAAGCAATTTACAGGGCCGGCAGGATATGATATTAACAAACCAGAAAAATTTATTATGACTTCGTCATTAAAGGAAATTTCGGGCATTAGCTTTTTAAATGGCAAAGAAGATACTACTTACGCCATAGAAGATGAGACAGGTAAATTGTATTATTTTTCTATGGGAGGCGATAAAGTAAACCATACTAAATTTGGAAAAAAAGGTGATTATGAAGATGTGGCAGTTTTAGCAGATAAAACAATAGCAGTTTTAAAAAGCGATGGATCTATCATATTATTTGCTGCCAATCAAGTAGGTAAACAAGATGCTGATAGTGTAAAAGAGTACAATAAGATTTTACCCGAAGGCGAATATGAAGGACTATATGCCGATAGTAATAAACTTATTGCTTTATGTAAAAACTGCCCGGGCGATAAAGGGAAAAAAGAAGTTTCTATATATACTTTAGAGCAAACAAACAGCACCGGACTATCAATTACCAATACATATAAAATTGATATTACTGCTACACAGCCAAATGAAGGAAAAGAAAAGTTTCATCCTTCCTGCATTTCAAAAAATCCAATTACCAATGAGTGGTATATTATTTCTTCGGTAAATAAAGTACTTGTTGTTGCAGATCAAAACTGGCAGGTAAAACAATCCTATACCCTTAATCCTGGTTTATTTAAACAGCCTGAAGGTTTAACTTTCAACAAAAACGGCGACATGTTTATTTCTAATGAAGGGGGTGATGGAGATGGCAATATTTTATTATTCAGGCGCCAAAAAAATTAAAATATTGTGTAATGGTAAATGCTACTTTTTTACAACTGAAAGCAAAAACGAGCGATGTATAATTTGAGGAATAAAAAATTTTGACACCGATATAAAAAAGATGGTTAATCAATAATTTTTACAGTTTAGTAAAGGGCATCAATCCTTACTTAACCCTTTAATAATTACATTACCGGTTCCGTTTTTATCGCAAGGATACGCAAATTGTTTCTTTACAAGCGAGGCTGAGTTGATAGTGGTATAAAAATCATCAAGATATTTTATTGTAGCTTTTTTATACTTTTCATCCAGCAAAATGCAATCAATATAAACCCCATAAACTTCCTTTTTAATTTTGTTGAAAAATGCGATAGTCTCAGTAAAATCATTCATGTCTTTATTGCAATACCCTCTGTACCTTCTTTCACGAATACCATTCATCAACAGTTGCTCTGCAGGTTTTGCATAAGGAGCGTTAACAATACCGGCGTGGTCAAAATCATAAGGTACAGCAATAGGAATATCAAGAGAATCGGTAGCAACTAATTTGATGTTTTGTAAATATTCTACCGACCAATCAGTATTGCCAATAAGGAATTGAAAAACTGCCATTTTTAAAAAGGACTGGGGTAAAACTTGCCTCGGTTTTAGAATACGGGATACCATCACCATGCTATTCCTGCTGGCCATCTGAATATCTTCTTCTAACAGAATGCCATAAAAAGGTACAGTAGCTTTTTTATTGTTTTTTTCTTCAATAGTCACTTTAATAAGCCTTGCCTTATAACTCTCCGGCGCAACCAGATTGTATAGTTTATACACAAGCCATTCCCTTACCAGGTATTCGTCGCCAATACAAGGCATAACAAGCTTCATTTTAACCTGTTCTTTAAAAATAGATGAATGGTTTTCTATCTCCTTCTTAAATAGCAACGATATTGGCGGATAAATACAATTTTCTTTTAACTTCCTAAAATGCCCCCTTGTTTTCGCATGGGCGGGTAAGGATACTTTTACGCCATCATCGTTTTTGTAAGTAATTATTATTGGATATAAATCTGATTTTCCAAACCTGTCATTTAGTAATTTTCCCATGCTTCCTTTTAAGGTAATTTCCATTATAGAGTCAGTGGCAAATAAACCATAGAGTGACTCTTTAAGCCGCAAAGGCATTACAGTAGCATCTTGTTTAATTTGTGCATTTACATTAATAGATGCAACTATTAATACAATTAAAATATGCCTTAACATTAGGTATATAGTTTGTTTAAAAATCATTTTACTATTATTTTAGCATTACAATTCTGCAAGAAAACTTTAACAATATCTATCAGTTTAAAAAATTGGAAAATATTACCTCACTTAAAGATAATAACATTCCATCCTGTTTCAAATCATTATGGAAATGTAGTTACCCAATTTAAAGAGCTATCATAATAAAAAATAAAGAAAGAGTTTAGGGCTTGCGATTGTAGTACATCCCATTGCGGTGGAAAAGCTAGCATTAAATACAGAAAGGGTTTAAAGGTATTTTTTGGTTATAAAAATAATCTACTTTATAAAGAAAAAAATACGCTACAATGCTCATTGTTGATGTGTAGCATACATGTAAAAAATATACATTAAATTTTTAAATGTAAAAGCTGGGTTAAACCAAAACCTTTTTTTGAAGCCTTTATTAAAAATTACGTAGTAAAATAAAAATACCAGGTGTACTTTTTGGGTTCATCGATAAAGTTAGTGGGTAAAGTTTTCTTATTTTCGTATTACTTTAAAATAAAACATATTTAAAGATACCCAATGCATTGCTATTGAACGGAACCTTGCTACTAAAGTGACTAATTGATTTAAAAGCGGGTTAATAAAAAAGTAATTACCATCTAAATTTACCGAAGAGCAAAATTATAGCATTCTAAAATTAGAATAACGAAAAAGAAAATGCTCATTAGCCTACGGTTGGGATGTTTCCAAACAAATAGAAATATTTTTCGTGTTTGGTATAATGGAGCAAACAATATGTATTATGCGGATTTTATGCGGTTTTTTGACGAAAAAATAACTTTAATTGTTCTGTCAAATAAATTAAACCGAAATCCAGACAAACTTAACTTTGAAGTTGCACAAATCATTTTTGATAAAAACTACAAACCAATCATACCAATAGCAGATAATGAAAACAATCAAAAAATTTCACAAAAATAATTGAGATAATTTTAAGAGATGGACCTGAAGAAGCAGTATTAGAATATAAAGGAAGACCAACTAGAACAGATGTTTTAGAAAACAGTATAAATGACGAAGGCTATCATCTATTATCACAAAAAAATAACGAAGCAATTAGCATTTTTACAATGAAAACAATTGCTTATCCAAAATTATTTAATGCTTTTGACAGGTGCGAAGTTTATATATGAGTAAAGGCGACAAAGCAGCAGCAACAAAGAATTATGAAAAATTTACATTTAGACACTATAAATGGAAACGTAGAAGATATTCTAAAAAAAAAAGAAAAATTCACAAACAATAATTTGCATTTTTGCCACAACATTTAAAATAATAACCACTGCGATTTCAAAAATATTACCCTTTTAAACATTTTTAACGGGGTATTGTAATTATTCTTTGTTGACTTCGGCATTGTTAAGCAAACAGTAGAACAAAAAAAATTAATAAGATTCATGTTCATTAGGGAAATCACTGCTTTTTACATCAATAATATATTGTTTTACAGCACCTGTTATCTGCTCATCAAGGTTTAAATAACGTCTTAAAAACCTCGGATTAAATTCTGTATTTATACCAAGCATATCATGCATCACCAATACTTGCCCATCGCAATCGCCACCAGCACCAATACCAATTGTTGGAATATGCAAACTATCAGAAACTTCTTTGGCCAATGCAGCGGGAATTTTTTCCAGCACAATGGCAAAGCAACCTGCAGATTGCAGCAATAAGGCATCCTTGCGAAGTTTTTCTGCCTCCGAATCTTCAGTTGCTCTTACTACATAAGTGCCAAATTTATTAATACTTTGTGGAGTTAAACCCAAATGTCCCATCACAGGAATACCGGCACTAACAATCCTCTTAACTGAATCTATTACTTCTTCACCTCCTTCCAGTTTTACAGTATGTCCACCACTTTCCTTCATAATTTTAATAGCAGATGCAAGTGCAATTTCAGAATTGGATTGATAATAGCCGAAAGGTAAATCTACTACAATCAGTGCCCGTTCTCTTGCCCTTACCACACTTTGTGCATGGTAAATCATTTGATCAAGTGTTATTGGCAAAGTGGTTGTATGCCCTGCCATAACGTTGCTTGCGCTATCGCCTACCAATAGTATGTCTATACCGGCGGCATCAAATAGTTTTGCAAAAGAAAAATCATAAGCAGTAATCATGGAGATTTTTTCGCCAGCCAATTTCATTTTTTGTATAGTATTGGTAGTTACCTTTTTATACTCTTTTTCTGGAGCCATTATTGTACAATTAAAGTTTTGAGAGAAGATAAATAAAGCAATAAAGAGTTTGCCTCTGCAGTAAAATAAAACAATAAAGAGTTTGCCTCTGCAGTAAAATAAAACAAAATCTGTGGTTTAAACCAGATTTTGAAGCTAAAATACTGGTGATATCTACAAATGTAACACAGATAAGTGTTTGGGGTTATTTTTTGATCGAAAAAATAGTCAACTATTTTGAGGAAAAAAATGTTCTGAACGCTCTACTGTTCAGCCATTGGAAGCTGCAATAAATTTTCAATTGCAAAAGCTGGGTTTAATAATCCCAAAATAGTTCTGTATTAGCTTTTTCCGCTGCTTCAATTTCTATAAACGAGGAAAGTATATCTGCTTTGCCTTTTTGTATGGCTACCGTGTGCTCATAATGTGCAGACGGCTTTGCATCTTCTGTACGAATTGTCCAACCATCCTTATCGTGGTAAACATTCTTTGTACCCAAATTAATCATAGGCTCAATGGCAATTACCATATTTTCTCTAAGCTTTGCACCACTACCCCGTTTGCCATAATTTGGTACCTGAGGGTCTTCATGTAAATGGCGCCCTAGCCCATGCCCAACAAGATCTCTTACTACACCATAACCTTGTGTACGCTCAGTATGCAATTGTATAGCAAATCCTATATCCCCAACCCTGTTGCCATGTACAGCTTTTTCTATCCCTTTGTATAATGATTGCTTGGTTACAGTTAGCAGTTGTTTTACTTTATCAGAAATATTACCAATAGCAAATGTATAGGCACTATCACCATGAAAACCATTTTTAAAAACGCCTACATCAACAGATACAATATCGCCATCTTTTAGCTCATTTTTTGTAGGAAAGCCATGAACTACTGCATCATTTACAGACATGCAGCAAGCAAATGGAAATGCTGGATTACCGTAGCCTTTAAAAGATGGAATAGCCCCGTTACTTAAAATAAATTCCTCAGCTAATAAATTAAGTCTATTTGTAGATATACCTGGTTTTATTTCTGCAGCTAATATAGATAAAGTTTTACTTACCAATAAAGCGCTAGTACGCATTATTTCAATCTCGTCTTTTGTTTTATAATTAATCATGATCCCTGATTTAGTAAAATTGTAAAGTAGGTTATACAATAAACCCCGACAAATACGTCAGGGTTTATTGTATAATATAGTCTGATAATCAATTAGTAATAACCAGATACGAATGCTATTGTTCAGTATGCTACCTTAGGTAGTTACTGTTTGACGTCCCTGAACCCTGCCACTACTCATTAACCCATCATATTGGCGCATTAATAATTGTGTTTCTATCTGTTGCAAAGTATCCAATATAACACCAACCATAATTAACAAAGAAGTACCGCCATAAAAGGTTGAAAAACTTTGCTGTGTTTTAAAGACTAGCTCAAAAATACCTGGCAAAATACCTACAAAAGCAAGTAATATAGCACCTGGTAAAGTAATTCTATCCATAATAGTACCTATATAATCAGCAGTTGGCTGCCCTGGCTTAACTCCCGGGATAAAACCATTATTACGTTTTAGGTCTTCGGCCATTTGCTTTGGATTAAAAATTAAAGCAGTATATAGAAAAGTAAATGCAACAACACAGATAGTATATACAATCATATACACCACGTTTGTATGATCAGTAAAATATTTTGCCCATCCACCTCCTGTAAAACCAGAAAATATAGTTGGCAAGAATAGAATTGCCTGAGCAAAAATGATTGGCATAACACCAGAGGCATTTACCTTCAATGGTAAAAAATTTCTAGCTCCTCCAAATTGACGATTACCAACTATTTGCTTCGCATAATTTACTGGTACTCTCCTGGTTCCCTGAATAAGCATTACAAGACCCATTATAATGGCGATTAAAAAAGCAATTTCAATCAAGAAGATCAAAATACCTCCACCACCTCTTGTTGCCCTTGAGGTCCACTCCTGCATAAAAGCTTCGGGTAGCCTGGCCAAAATGCCCATCATAATAATTATGGATGTACCATTACCCAACCCTTTATCGGTAATTTTTTCACCAAGCCACATTACAAATAAGGTACCCACCGTTAAAATAATAACAGTTGATACAACAAAATAAGGAAGATAAGCAGGTATTAAGGCCTCAGCGTTACCCTGGCTTTTAAGAAACCCAATATATGCTGCTGCCTGAAAGGCAGTTACAATTACTGTTAGATAACGTGTCCATTGGTTAATTTTCTTTCTTCCACTTTCACCTTCTTTTTGAACTTTTTGCATTTGTGGAACCAAAATAGTCATCAACTGCATGAATATTGAAGCAGATATATAAGGCATAATACCTAAAGCCAGGATAGAGGCTTTATGAAATGCACCACCAACAAAAGCATCAAGTAAACCAAGCATGCCACCCTTGGTGCTGTTAGAAAGATTAGCCAATTTATTTGGATCGATACCAGGTAGTACAATAAAAGAACCAAGCCGATAAATAAAAATTAACAATAAGGTAAACAATATCTTTTTACGAAGCTCTTCTATGCTCCAGATATTTTTGAGTGTTTGAATGAATTTCTTCACAGAATAATACTTTTAAGGATGTTATTAAAACTAAAAAAGACGCTTTTCATACCAGCCCAGATGGCTAGCAGAAATGCGTCTGTAAATATCGTGAAATTATTTAACTATTTCTACAGTACCACCGGCAGCTTCTATGGCAGCCTTAGCTTTTGCACTTACCGCATTAATTTTAAAAGTGAAAGTACCTTTAATTTCGCCATTGCCTAAAACCTTGATACGATCATTCTGGTTTACTAAACCATTAATGTATAAGCTTTCAAGATTAAACTCTGTAATAGCGTATTTCTCTGCGTAATGATCTACCTGCCCAAGGTTAATAACTTTATAATCAATTCTATTGATATTTTTGAAACCACGCTTTGGAGTGCGGCGCTGGATTGGCATCTGACCACCTTCAAAACCCATTTTACTTTTATAACCGGCACGGCTTTGTCCACCTTTGTTACCTTTTGTAGAGGTACCACCTTTACCGCTTGCCTCGCCACGACCAATTCTTATTCCTTTGTGAACTGAACCTTTTGCAGGTCTTAGAGAATGTAGATTCATAAATGTTGATTTTTACTTACGGGGTATCTCCCCTCGCTTAATAATATTATGTGTTGACTAATCTATCTGTAACGAATGTATCATAAATGATGTAAACTTACTTCGATTAATTATTTACAAATTGCTAATTGAATTATGCTAATTCTACTACTGTTACAAGATGATTAACTTTTGTAACCATACCTAAAATTTGTGGAGTAGCAATTACTTCTACAGAGGCATTCATCTTTCTAAGCCCTAATGCTCTCATTGTCTTTTTTTGACGTTCAGATCTGTCAATGACGCTTTTAACTTGAGTAACTTTGATCTTTTTCATATTTACATATCGAAGTTTCGATAATTTTTATTTTTAAAATAGCGAACAAATACAAATGGAATTTATCCGTTGAAAACCTTTTTTAAAGAAATACCCCTTGCTTTACTTACAGCGATAGGTTCTCTAAGTGTAGCAAGCGCCTTTACAGTTGCTTTTACCACATTATGAGGATTAGCAGATCCAAGACTTTTTGCAAGTACATCTGTGATACCAGCACTTTCTAAAACCGCCCTCATACTACCACCAGCTATTACGCCAGTACCATGAGCCGCAGGCTTAATAAATACTTTAGCAGCACCCTCTTTAGATAATTGTTCGTGAGGTATAGTACCATGCATAATGGGAACTTTTATTAAATTCTTTTTTGCATCTTCAATTCCCTTTGTAATGGCTTCCTGTACTTCTTTAGCCTTACCTAAACCCTGGCCAACTATGCCAGCGCCATTTCCAACAACTACAAGTGCAGAAAAGCTAAATGCACGTCCACCTTTTGTAGTTTTTACTACACGGTTAATAGATACAACCTTTTCCTTTAGTTCAAGGTCGCCCGCTTTTACTCTGGTATCGTTTGATTTTAACATGTATAAACCTATTAGTAAATTTAAAATTAGAATTGTAAACCACCTTCTCTTGCACCTTCAGCCAACGCTTTAACTCTTCCATGATAGATATAACCACCTCTATCAAATACAACCGTTGTAAGGCCTAAATCAGTAGCTTTTCTGGCAATAACAGCACCTACAAGTTTACCTTTTTCAGTTTTTGTAACTTTCTGAGCTATAATATCCTTATCTCTTGAGGAAGCTGAGGCAATGGTTTGGCCATTTTCATCATCAATTAGTTGAGCATAAATATCAGTGTTGCTTCTAAATACACTTAAACGTGGCTTTGCAGATACACCGCTAATTTTTTTACGGATACGAAATTTTATCTTTTGACGTGCAGTTGATTTATTATTCATGATCTATGTTTTTTCCCGATTCTGCCGGGTATTTTTTATATATCTAAACCCAAAGGGTTAAGAATTAATTTTTAAACCTGGCTATTTATTTACCAGCACTCTTACC
>JBBQTZ010000075.1:0-17632 GCA_038234405.1 Chitinophagales bacterium | reverse complement strand
CAATTCCATCTTATTTTAATATTAATGCTACAAGTGCTGCTGCTGCTAATTTTAGTTATGTAACTGCTGATGCAAATTTCATTACCATTCATTATACTATAGCACCTATTGCAGGCACCAATAACTTATCCTGGAACTGGTTATTGAAAAAATAAAACACCTGGTTATACCTATTTCTTTTTTACAACAGCTAACACAATTGCACAAAAAACAGTAGCTGTCGGGCAATATCCGCCCCCCTTTGTCGTTATTATACTACCCGTATTAATTAACCCCAATATCCACCCCTATGGAAAAAACTATTGCCGTAGTTGTTACGTACAACAGGCTTACGCTATTAAAAGAGTGCATATTTGCACTTCAAAATCAAACGCAAAAGGTGGATACAATCCTTGTAGTTAACAATGGCTGCACCGATGATACTCAACAGTGGCTAGATGCACAACTTGGTCTTTTTTCCATTCAACAAAAAAATACTGGCTCAGGCGGCGGATTTGAAAGCGGTATTCAATGGGCTTACAAAAATAAGTACTCGTGGATATGGTGTATGGATGATGATGGCTATCCAAAAGAAGATGCACTTGAAAAAATACTGGAACCTGAGTTAGATAATTTATGCCTGCGTAACTGTGCTGTAATTAATAAAGTAGATAAAAAATCATTTGTATGGAAAACAAAAAACTACCCAACTATTGATACAGTAAAAGAAAATATTATAATGGGGATTGGTCACCCTTTTAATGGCACTATGATACACCGGAGTATAATTGAAAGAGTTGGCCTACCAAAACCACAATTTTTTATTTGGGGCGACGAAACCGAATACTATTACCGCATAACCAAGAAAAATAGTATTCCTGTATGCACAATTGCCAACAGCGTGCATTATCACCCTGCAAGGGCATTTAGCTATAAAGCAGATTGGGATTATACAAAAGCATGGAAAATATACTTTTATGTACGCAACAGGTTCCACATTCACCAATCTATGTGCAACAATAAAATAGCTGCCTTGCTATATTATGGTTGCTTTTTAATAGCCATGATGGGGGTAGTGTTATTTTATCAAAAAACTGATAAAATTAAAAAGATGGGATTTATTTTTTGGCCGGCAATTGATGCATTAAAAAACAACTTTAGCGCAAACCCTGCTTTAATTTTAAGTAAACTTTCAGCTAAATTACCTGCCAGCAACAAACAAGAGCGGTATGTTATAAATACAGGTGTTGGATTTGCAGAGCAACAGTCTGCCAGGCAAGGTGTAATGCCGTCGCTGGCAACAACAGGTTAGTGTTATACATTATTTGCCGGCACTAAGGTAGGTTGTATTAAAAGCACATTCTTTTTTTGATGAAGTAGCAAAACCAACGAAATAATATAAAAAGGTATGCAGGGTACTTTGTACCTAACCAATGTGCCAAAATTAAGCGTGGTAGCACCTACAAACAAGGCAAATAAAATGGCAAATGAAAAACAACATAAAATAAGTGGATTTTTTACAAAACCAACCGCAATACTTACAGGCCCAACTTTGAACAATACATAGATTGTAAAAAATATTAAAACCAGGCTTTCTACAGAGGATAATAGTGTTGAGAGTTTTTTTGACTCCCATAAATAAGGGCGAAAAAGCGTAGCAGCTATAGCAGCAGGTGCAATTTTTAATAAACTAGTGGGTGAGCCATCAAAATCTACGCCTAACGAAAAGGAAGATTCTGCCTGAGAGGAAATATTTTCGAAATTAACCTGGGTTGTTTTTACCGATGTAGCAATTTTATCCAAAGCAAAATCACCCATTTCTTCTTTTAGCTTATCTGCAAACAGATAAATACCAAAGCCAAGTATTATTGCTACTGTAGCCAGTAAAATACCTTTAGTAATAAAAGCTGTAGCACTTTTTACATAATGCAATACAACAAATAGCAACAAAAACGGCAAATAAGATATAAGGATATACAATTTAATAATACCCAATATAATTGCTGATAATATCGCAACAATGCTGTTTTTAAAAACACTTTTTCTTTTGATGAGTACATTGTAAACCGAAAAAGTAAGAAACCCTATCATACCCGTACACAGTGGATCTTTTAGAATACCAGAACTCCAAAAAACAAATGTAGGCAGGTACAAAATGGCAATGGCAAACTGCCGGTGTAAATGTGGGTATTGCTCATAAAAAAACTTATACAAACGCCAAACACCTGCATAAGAAATCATAGAAAAAATAAGGGTAATGGCACTGTAACTGCCAAACGTAAAAAAGGATAACACGGCTACAAGCCGGGCTATAAAATAATTACTTTCGCTGTTAAAGTAACCTTTATTAAAAGAATCTGCCAGCAGGTTTTGGTCAAAATCTTTACCAGCATCAAATAATAACTGTATGTTAGAAAAATCCTTAACAATAAGCTTTGCAATATTTATGCCTTCCGGATAATACAAATACATAGAATCGCCTCTTGCTATGTAAGTACTAAAAATAATAAACGAAATGGTACTTACTATTTTTATCCAAAACCCCTGGCGGTGGTATTTTTTTAAAACAGGATCTTGAATGCTATTTCGCCTTATTAAAAAAATAAGTGCAAAAAGCAATACATACACCGGAAACACCAAAATATCTATAAGGCCCATAATTTAAGTAGATAAACCTGCTTTATTTTATTTTAGCAAAGATGTGAAAGTGTGCTGTACTAAATCAAAATATATTAAAATACCAATTGGCTTTCATCATTATAGCTTTATTTTGTCTATCTTATTAAATATCGTTTTATGTGTGGTATAGCTGGTGCAGTTAATTTTAAATTATCCTATCAAACAATTAATCAATGCATGCTTCATCGTGGGCCCGATGAACAAAATGGCTATATAACAGATGCCATTGATTTTTATCATTTGCGTCTCTCTATACTGGATATTAGCGGCGGCAAACAGCCCATGCACCTCGCAGATCGTTATACCATCATCTTTAATGGCCAAATATACAATCACCAGGAATTAAGAAAACAATTTAACATAACAGGAAAAACTACTTCTGATACTGAAACATTACTACTGCTTTACCAAAAATTTGGTACAGCCATGCTTCAATACCTGGATGGTATGTTTGCATTTGCACTGTACGATAGCCAGGAAAAGCAATTGTTTATAGCAAGAGACAGAGCCGGAAAAAAGCCTTTGTATTATTATAAAGATGCAGATAAAATAGTATTTGCCAGTGAGCTTAACTGCCTAAAAGCCTTGCTGCCATTGCAAATGAACGAAGATAATATTTACCACTATCTAAGGCTGGGCTCATTTTACAAACAACTAACGCCTTATAAAAATGTGGCAGAATTAAAGGCCGGCACTTATCTGCTTATCAACTGCAGTTCACTTGTAATAACCGAAACCCAGTGGTGGAATATCAACAGCCTGTACAAAAATAATAATGGAGATGATTTTGAAACAAGCCTTGCCAAAGTAGATACAATGCTGCACCAGGGCATAAAAAGAAGAGTAGAATCATCTGACCTTGAGGTAGGTAGTTTTTTGAGCGGAGGTATTGATAGTGGCCTTGTTACAGCTATTGCAAGCCATTACAATAGTCACCTAAAAACATTTACAGTTTCATTTGAGGGTGAATACAACGAAGCGCCTTTAGCAAAATTAGTGGCACAACAATATGGCACCCACCATACAGAAATAAAAATTTCTTTTAAAAGCCTGCTGTATGATGTAGAAAAGATACTGTGCAATTATGGAGAGCCATTTTTTGACAGCTCAGCTATACCCAGTTATTATGTTAGCAAAGAAGCAAAAAAACACCTCACCGTAGCTTTAAATGGCGATGGAGCCGATGAACTATTTGGTGGCTATCGCAGGTATGTACCATTTGCGCATTACGATTTTTTTAAGCCGAATAGACTCGTAAAAACCTCCGCTACCCTTGCTACTTCCATATTACCAGCACCATCTAATAAAAAATCTATTTACAATTACCTGCAAAGACTTGCCTCACTTGCTTCTAAAGATAAACTAGCCATTTACCTATCTGCCGGTGTAGATATTTTTGAAAATTTTGAAGCCAATATAATTGCTCCTTCAACAGATTATATGCAAATGTTACGGTACGATTTTGATGAAATTACCCAAAACGATAGCAGCGGTTTGAGTAAACTGATGAACATGGATTTTAATACAACACTGTTCAGCGATTTACTGGTGAAAATGGATATTGCAAGCATGGCGCATTCGCTGGAAGGACGTAGCCCTTTTTTATGTAAAGAACTATTAGAATATGCCCCTGGCATGAATGACACCTTTAAAATTAAAGGCAAAACTACCAAGTATCTGTTGAGGCAATTGTCAAAAAAATACTTGCCGGCCATTTTAGTAAACCAGCCAAAACGAGGTTTTGAAATACCGCTTAAAAATTGGGTAGAAAATGAACTAAAAGATCTTATATACGACTATTTATCTTCCAGCAACTCCATATCAAAACATTTTATTCAGCAACAATTTATAACCAACCTCTTAAACAATACTGTTGCAATATCGGCTGAAAAAAGAGCAAAAATTTTATGGACATTATTTAGCTTAGAACTTTGGTATAAAAAGGTTTATAATGGTAATTGATTTATTCTGCCTTACCATATAGATAAAGAAATATGCTCATATTAAGTAAATAGTAGCTAATAATAAATGAATTACAAAACATTTGTGTACTATTTTGTTTTTAAACTTAAACAAAATGATAACCATCTTGTTGTTTAAACAAATACATTCTAATGCATTCATTTACAATTAAAGATTTGGAAAACTTGTCTGGTATAAAGGCCCATACCATCAGGATATGGGAACAGCGTTACCAGTTTTTAAAACCCGACCGTACAGACACCAACATTCGTCATTACAGTAATGAGGAACTTAAAAAGCTGTTAAACATTGCTTTGCTTAATAAATATGGTTACAAAATATCTCATATTGATAAAATGGGCGAAGCAGAGGTAAAAGAAAAATTACTTAGCTTAACACAAACACAGGCTCAGCAAGAGCGATTGCTAAATGATCTTATTCAATGTATGATAGACATGGATACAGATAAGCTAGAACACATTCTTGATAACTATATTTTAGCAAGAGGCATTGAAAGAACCATTACCCAAATTATTTTTCCTTACATGGAAAGAATAGGTGTATTATGGCTTACTAATCACATAAACCCGGCACAGGAGCACATTGTAACCAATATAATTCGTCAAAAATTGATTGTTGGTATAGAAGGAGTTAATACCTCCCTGAAGGTAAACAAAACGATTTTACTGTTTTTACCAGAAGGCGAATACCATGAGCTTGGCATGTTGTTTATGTATTATTTACTAAAAAGCAGGGGTGTTTCGGTAATCTATCTTGGCGCCAATGTACCTATTAATGATGTAGAATATGTTGTAAAATTAAAAAATCCAAACTACATTTATTCTCATCTAACATCAATAGGGCAAAAATTTAACTTTGATAAGTTTCTGGCCAATATCACCAAAAAATTCGCTAATACACCGGTAGTTATCTCTGGTCAGCTAACACAATCGTACGAGAAAAAAATACCACCTCAAATAAACTTCAAGAAGTCATTTTCGGAGGTTATGGAATTTGTATCGGGGCTTTAAAGCCCCTTTTTTTATGCCAAAGCTTACTTAGAGATTTTTATCCTTCAAAAAAACCGTTTAACTATTAATAAAAATAATTAAACAAAAACGCATGGAATACAAAATGTTTTGTTTACTTTTACAATCTAATCATTAAACAAAAAAGCCCATGTCAAAAATTGAATTTAATCAATTGCTACTTAACAACACTGAGTTTTTAAAACCATTTGCTGTTACCCTTACCAGGGACAATGAAATTGCCAAGGATCTTTTGCAGGAAACAATGTATAGAGCATTGGCAAACAAAGAGAAATATAATGTTGGTACCAATATTAAAGCATGGTTATATACCATTATGCGCAATATTTTTATCAATAACTATCGCCGAAAATCAAAACAAAATACCATTTTTGATAATAGTCCCAACGATTATTTAATTGATTACAACCAATCAACTATCACCAATGGTGCAGAAGCTGCGTTAAAAATGAAAGAAATAAAGGCAGCTATTCATGGATTGCCACATATTTTCAGAAATCCTTTTATGCTGTATTTTGAAGGATACAAATACCATGAAATTGCAGAAATGCTGGGCGAACCGCTTGGAACAATTAAAAGCAGAATTCACTTTGCAAGAAAATTATTAAAAGAGCAACTCACTAGATTTTAATACTTTTACCTCAAAGGTTTAAAATTGAAAAAGTATAAAGAGGCATGAAAAAAGTAGTTGTTATTGGAAGTGGGTTTGCTGGTTTATCTGCGGCTTGTTTTATGGCTAAAGCCGGATGGAATGTAACAGTTGTTGAGAAAAATGACCAGCCCGGTGGGCGGGCAAGACGTTTAAAAGCCGCTGGTTTTACCTTTGACATGGGACCTAGCTGGTATTGGATGCCCGAAGTGTTTGAAAGATTTTTTAATAGTTTTGGAAAAAAAGTTAATGATTATTACGAATTAATACGCTTAAATCCTTCCTACCGTGTTTATTGGCCTGATATCGAAATGGACATACCGGCAGATTACGAAGAGTTAAAAAAATTATTTGAAAGTGAAGAACCTGGCAGCGGTGTTGCACTTGATGGTTTTATGACCGAGGCTGCATACAAGTACCAGGTTGGTATAAACAAATTGGTTTTTAAACCCGGACAATCTATCACTGAATTTGCAGATGCCGAAGTAATAAAAGGTGTATTTAAACTTGATGTGTTCACTTCTATGAGAAAACACGTTCACAAGTATTTTAAAAATCCCAAACTGCGGGAATTACTCGAATTCCCTGTTTTATTTCTTGGTGCTCTGCCTCAAGATACCCCCGCTCTCTATAGTTTAATGAATTATGCCGATATTAAACTTGGCACCTGGTACCCAAAAGGTGGCATGTACAATATTGTAAATGGCATGCACTTGTTGGCTGTAGAACTTGGCGTTCAGTTCCACTTTAGCCACAATGTAACTAACATAACCATAGATAATGGTGTTGCCACTTCGGTACAAGCAACGGTGGAGAAAAAAAATGGCCTAAAAGAACAGGTTAATTTTAATGTTGATGTTGTAATTGGTGGAGCAGATTATCATTTTGTAGAAACAACTTTGCTACCGGCACAATATAGATCGTACTCAGAAAAATATTGGGATAAAAGGGTGATGGCACCAAGTTGCCTGCTTTATTATGTAGGCCTTAATAAAAAATTAAAAGATGTACTCCACCATAGCTTATTTTTTGATGTAAGTTTTGATGAACATGGTAAAGAAATTTATACTTCACCCAACTGGCCAACTGAACCTTTATTTTATGTTGGTGTTACATCAATTACAGATGATACAGCAGCGCCTGCAGGTGGCGAAAATATGTTTTTTCTAATACCGGTCGCTGCGGGGCTACAGGGAGATACAGAAGAAATAAGGGATTTTTACTTTAATAAAATACTTACAAGATTTGAAGATAGAATTGGCGAACCAATAAGAGATTTTATTGTTTATAAAAAGTCTTATTCTGTTAGTGATTTTGTTAATGACTATAATTCTTTTAAAGGAAATGCATATGGTTTAGCAAATACCCTCTTGCAAACAGCTATACTAAAACCAGCGCTACGTAGTAAAAAAGTAAAAAACCTTTTTTATACAGGGCAGTTAACCGTTCCGGGGCCGGGAGTACCGCCTAGCTTGATTAGTGGAGAGGTGGTAGCAAAAGAAATTGTAAAACATTTCTCATAATAAAGCCTCTGTTTTTTTTTTAATTCGAGGAAGTAAAGCTAAAGTGACAAATTTGACAAGTTTTTTAAAGACAAAACCTTACTTTTAATAAATCAATTAAATACGCACAAGATAAATGTTAGATCTGTTTCACGAACTTAGCCAGCAGTGCAGTAAGATTACTACCGAGAAGTATAGTACTTCATTTAGTAGTGCCATTAAACTACTGCATGTAAAATTAAGGGTACCCATCTTTAATATATATGGTTTTGTAAGGTTTGCAGATGAAATTGTTGATACATTTCATGAGTATGATAAAGCAACGCTATTAGCTGAGTTTAAGAAAGAAACGTATGCTGCAATTGATAGAAAAATTAGCCTAAATCCTATTTTAAATAGCTTTCAGATTACTGTAAATGAATACAAAATATCTCATGAGCTGATAGATGCTTTCTTTAAATCTATGGAAATGGATCTTAACAAAGCCCAATATGACACTGCCGGATACAAAGAATACATTTATGGAAGTGCAGAAGTAGTTGGCCTCATGTGTCTGTTTGTTTTTTGTGAAGGAGACAAAAACATGTATAATAATTTAAAGCCAACGGCACAATCGCTTGGTGCTGCTTTTCAAAAAGTAAATTTTTTACGGGATGTAAAAGCAGATTATTTATTATTAAGTCGTACGTATTTCCCTGGTGTTGATTTTGCCAATTTTACCAGAAAAGAAAAAGAAAAGATTGAGGCAGATATAGCTGCAGATTTCGCTCATGCATATAAAGGTATTGTACAGTTACCTGTAAAGGCAAGGTTTGGTGTTTACGTGGCTTACAAATATTATCTCTCTTTATTTAAAAAAATAAAAAAGACACAACCCGTTCATATTTTAGAGCAAAGGATAAGAATACCTAATTACGGAAAAGTGTACATAGTAGCCAAGGCAGGTGTAAGAGCTCAGCTTAATATTTTATAAATTCAGTACTACAAATATGGATGTGATTTTAGTAGATGAACAGGACAGTCCACTTGGCACTATGGGGAAGATGGAGGTACATGAAAAAGCGTTGTTGCATAGGGCATTCAGTGTTTTTATATTTAACGAAAAAGGGCAAATGCTTTTACAGCAAAGAGCTGCTAAAAAATATCATAGCCCTAATTTATGGACGAATGCCTGCTGTAGCCACCCAAAGCCAGGAGAAGTTACAGTAGACGCAGCACAAAAGAGACTACAGGAGGAAATGGGATTTACCACCGCACTAACGCCAGCATTTACTTTTATATACAAGGCACCCTTCGATAACGGGCTTACGGAACACGAATTTGACCATGCATTTATTGGAGAATACAATGGGTTAATAGTACCAAATGTTGAAGAAGTAAAAGACTATTGCTATATGTCGCTAACTGAAATTGCTGCCGCAATTCAATCGCATCCAGCTAAATATACTGTGTGGTTTAAAATTGCATTCCCCAATGTAGAAGCTCACATTGCAACCTTATTATCCAACTAAATGCATCAAAAAAAAGCAATCATAATTGGGAGTGGAGTGGCGGGAATGGCAGCCGCTACACGGCTTGCAATACTTGGATATGATGTAGCGGTATATGAAAAAAATAGCGGACCGGGTGGCAAATTAACCGCTTTTGAAAAAGATAATTACCGGTTTGATGCAGGCCCTTCCCTATTTACCCAACCAGAAAATATAACCGAACTTTTTACACTAGCCAAAGAGCCTATAGAAAAGTATTTTACTTACAAGCCCGTAAATATTGCCTGCAAATATTTTTTTGAAAACGGCAAAGTAATTAATGCCTATACAGATGCTAACTTATTTGCAAAAGAATTGCAAATTAATTTAGGAGAAGATCCCGAAAAAGTGATTAGCTATCTTAAAGACGCTCAGAAAATATATGAGAATATCGGTATCCTGTTTTTAAACAATTCATTGCATAAAGCCAAAACATGGCTCAACAAAGGCCTTGGCAAGGCTTTGCAAACGCTTAAGCCTGGCTACCTTTTTAAATCGCTCAACAGGCACAATTACCAACAATTCAAAGCAGCAGAAACGGTTCAAATTTTTAATCGTTTTGCTACTTATAATGGCAGCAATCCTTATAAGGCTCCTTCCATGCTAAGTGTAATACCACATTTAGAGCAAAACCAAGGCACCTATTACCCAATAGGCGGTATGATAAGCATAACCAATGCACTACACCAACTTGCCCTTACCAAAGGAGTAACTTTTAATTTTAATGCACCGGTAAAGAAAATTATAGAAGATAAGGGTGTAGTAAAGGGGGTAATTGTAGGCGAAGAAAAAATTTATGCAGATACTATTATCAGCAATGGTGATGTATATTTTACCTACAAAAATTTGCTAAACAGTAACCGTAAAGCAGTAAAAATTTTACAACAGGAACGCAGCAGCAGTGCAGTAATATTCTATTGGGGCATTAGCAAACAGTTTACTAAATTGCAGTTGCACAATATATTTTTTAGCAATAATTATCAACAGGAGTTTGATGCAATTTTTAATACCAAACAATGCTACCACGATCCAACAATATATATCAATATAACCAGTAAAGAAGAAGCTTCGCAAGCGCCGGATGGTAAAGAAAACTGGTTTGTAATGGTAAACGTAGCTGCCAATACTGGGCAAAATTGGGAGGATAGAAAAGCATTTATAAAACAAGCCGTACTATCAAAACTCAACAGGCTATTGGAAGAAAATATTGAAGCATTGATTGATACCGAAGAAACACTTGACCCATTAATGATTGAGGAACAAACGGCCTCTTACATGGGCTCTTTATATGGAACTAGTTCTAATTCGAAATTAGCAGCTTTTTTCCGCCATGCTAACTTTACCAGCTCAATTAAAGGATTATATTTTTGTGGTGGAAGTGTACACCCTGGCGGCGGCATACCGCTTTGTTTAAAAAGTGCAAAAATTGTAAGTGAAATAATTGAAGCCAATGACAAAAAAAACAATTATTAACGCACTTACGTCGTTGGCTTTACTGCAAACACCCACTCAAATAGCTACCGCAATTGCTATTTTATTTCATAGTATAGGTTTGGTAGGTATTCTGGTGTTTAAAAGCGAGTTGATTATTCAGTCAACACCCATCAATTTAATACTTTCGTTTGGTTTGCTTGTTTGGACACAGCAAGAAAAAAATTGGCAGTTTTATAGCTTTATTATTGTTTGCTTTATTACAGGATATGTAGTTGAGGTAATTGGTGTAAATACAGGCTTGTTATTTGGCAACTATAGCTATGGTTCCGTACTTGGCGTAAAATGGAACGCAGTACCACTGTTAATTGGAATTAACTGGATTATTATTATTATTTGTTGTGGCATCAGCGTACATATTTTACTAAGCAAAGCCATCAGCAAAGTGTCTTTAGCAAGCAAGCAACCGCCTAAAATTTTAAAAGTTTTGTCCCTGGTTACAGATGGTGCCACACTTGCCGTAGCATTCGATTGGCTGATGGAGCCTGTAGCTGTAAAACTAGGCTTTTGGAGCTGGGGAAACGATGGCAGCATCCCATTTTACAATTACGTCTGTTGGTTTATTATAAGTATGCTGCTGCTGATTGTTTTCCATGTAGCCAATATCAATAAAAAAAACATTTTCGCAGTACATTTGTTACTTATTCAAACAATGTTTTTTTTAATTTTAAGAACCTTTTTATAAATGCTAACAATATGAACTGGCTTTCATTTATACTTATCACCTTACTTACATTTATATTAATGGAGGGTATTACCTGGCTTACGCATCGCTATGTAATGCACGGTTTTTTGTGGTACTTACATGAAGATCATCATCAAAAAGGAACAGGTTTTTTTGAAAAAAACGATGCCTTCTTTCTCATATTTGCCATACCAAGCTGGTTGTGCATTATGTTGGGTTTACAAAATCAATTATACTGGGTTGCCGCCATTGGAAGTGGCATTGCTATGTATGGTTTAGCCTATTTTATAGTGCATGAAGTAATTATTCACCAACGGTTTAAATGGTTTACCAGGAGCAATAACAGCTATATACGCACCATCCGTTGGGCCCACAAAATGCACCACAAACACCTTGGTAAACAAGAGAGCGAAAGCTTCGGCATGTTGATAGTAGCCAAAAAATATTGGGATAAAGTAAGAGACGATAACCGCCGAAATAATAAATAATCTTTTGAGACCGGCTGGATAGCTTTACTCAACATCGTTGACCTGTCCCGTTTTTTCGGGAGTCATCTCGATCCCGAGTTGGGGCTGTGCGCTGCCTCGGGACTTACTTTTACGGCATACCGCTATGGAGCTTTTATTACAATAAAGGTTGTTTACGCACATGGCTTGCTGCAGGGATTGTATTCATTGAACGGATAGCCCAAAAACCACCGCAGAATAAAAAGTCAGGCGTGTACAGCTTTTGATTGTTTTGGTGACTTGGCTGATTTGGCTTTTTTAGTTGTCAAATTATTTTTATAGTTGCGAATAAACTCGCTGATTTCTTTACGTGCTTCATCTGTCAATGGGTCGCTTGCAATTACAAAGTCAACTCCTTTTGGTTCTTTTAATATGTCCCAAAATATTTATTTTCACAACGTGAATTTACAAAAGAATCCTCGTTTTGTTAAGGTAAGTTAACGTTAGAAGATTGCTCAGCAGCCTTACGCCCTGCATCGTAATATATGCTGTCCCAGCGGCGGTTTTCGCCAATTAAATCCTTCTAAAATAAATATTGTTACCAGCCAAACACCGCCGCATATTACAACCTGAATTTGAATACAATAAAACTTTGAGATTATGAAATGCTTTAGTTTTATAGGGGTTACATTCGTCGAAGTTTTAAGGAAGCGTTTTCTGTTTTGAGGAAAGTTTTGAAAACCTTGCTAACGCAGAAAGATTTTTGAATATTACTTTTCTCCGCAATTAGCATGACTTAACTCATAAAACCCCTTCTTTTTTGTAACTTAGCTTTGTGGAAAGAAGTAAAAAAATAGGGTTAGATTTCGTAATTGACAAACTTACAAACTCAATCCAGAATACTGTAACGGGCGATAGTTTTCCTACCGAAGTTAGCCGGTTTTCAAAATCTGACTTGAAACAGGTAACAAAGAAAAATGGTTGGGCATTTAATTGGAAGAGTGAATTTAATAACAATGTAAGAGAAGTTTACAAACTGACAATTAGCAATAATCCTAACATCATTCAGGGTGTTTTAAGTCTTACTATTGAATCAGATCATATTTACATGGACTTACTGGAAAGTGCTCCTTTTAACAGAGGGAGAAATAAGATATATGAAGGAGTCGCTGGAAATTTAGTCGCTTATGCCTGTAAACTTTCTTTTCAAAATGCTTTTGATGGCTATCTTTCTTTTACAGCTAAAACAAAGCTTATTGATTATTACATTAAAACTTTACACGCCTATCGTTTTGGTGGACACCTGATGATAATAAATACAGTTGCTGCAAAAATACTTATTGATAAATATTTTAAAAACTTATAAATCATGGAACATATCAAAGAACCGGTTGGCGTTGATTTTATAATTAACGGAAAGCCTTTAACAGAAAAAGAAAAAATGGCTATCAGTGCATTTATTAAAGCTGACAAAGAAAAGAATGCCAAACAAAAGCCCCGCCGGTCACGCAAATTTACCCCTACAAAAAAAGTACTTGCTTAGTACAAGTTCCTTAGGTTTAACAAAATGCACATACCGCTTTTGGTTTCCCTGCCATGCCCTCTCTTTGGTTACTGACTCACCCAAACTGATAGAAAATATACGACAGTAATAAATATCCGTAAAGTATTTTATGTGGCCAGTAATCATTTAAGACATCAACAAAAAAAGCATGTAACTGTTACCAGTCAAACCTCGCCGCATTATGCAACCCGAATTTAAAAACAGTAAAACTTCCGGCTAATGATTTGCGGTTTTTTAGGGCTTGCTTTAAAAAGGGTTTTACGGAAGCTATAATATTTTTAGCGAAAACTGCGAAAACCCCGCAGTTACTTAAACCGAAGTATGCCGAGTAATAAGCAGTTAACGTCCCGGTTTTATCCGGTAATTGTTGTTGTTTTCCCGTTACTTTTAATTTTATCCCATAAGGGAATAGAAAAGTATTCCGTTACCCTTTTTTGTATACATCTTACCCGTTATGAGTAATTTTTTTCCCGCTGTTTTTTTAACATGTAGTGTAATTTCAGGTGCAGTGTGCCTGCTATCATTAGCAGTTTAATAGCTGTTCTCACAGGCGGATTCAGCCAAATACAAGTTTTTGCACCATCAATTAACAGATCATTTTGTCCATGGCATAGTAATCGATTTATAAGAGCTATTACTAAAAGGGTAAAGCCCATCTACATGAAAAAAATTTACATCATTACCGTCCTTTCTTTTTTATTTTTCAAGAGCCAATCACAGGATTTCCTTGGCATTAGTACAGGCAATTTTTCCGGTGTTACCGGCGTAATGCTACAACCGGCAAGTATTGTAGATAGCAGGCATAAATTCGACATCAACCTTTATTCTACCAGCGTAAATTATAGCAATAACTATTTTTTAGTTAACAGAGATGCGCTTTTGAAATTCAATAAAAACAATTTTAGCGACTACCCAACTTTTAAAGACAGGTATTTGTCGGAGGCCAATTTAAAGACAGGTGAACGGGTGTTTTTAAATATTGGCAACAGAAGCCAGATGCCGCTCAGCTTTATGGTTACAACAGGAAAAAAATCAGCCATCGCCTTCAATATTCAATCTAGATCGATGATACAAGGAAGAGGTATTACACAGGACCTTGCAAAAATGGCCTATAATGGTTTTTATTCCCCGGCGCTTAATAATAATGTGATTGATGCATCCGGCTTTAACCTGAAAGCGTTGAACTGGGCAGAAGTTGGCTTTACATACGGCCGGGTGTTGTACAGCTCCAACAAGCATTTTTTTAAAGCGGCTGTAACAGGTAAATACCTTGCTGGCGTTGCATCCATTAACATGGGCAGCAATGATGTACGCTTTAGTGTAAATAATGATAGCTCCATAAATTTCAATACCAATCGTTTTGATTATAACCGTAATAAAAACGCTGACTTTGATATGACGTTTAATAAAAACTTTTCGCCTGATGCCAATGCTGTAGGTTTTGATGCAGGGGTGGTGTACGAGTACAGGGGTAATTTTCAAAAATTCAAGTACATACGGAACGATGATGAAAAATCGTACCTGGCAGATAGAAGAGATGTAAACAAGTACATTTTCAAACTGGGTGTCTCGCTGGTAGATGTGGGTATGTTCCGGTTTAAAAAACCTGATAATGTAAATTCTTTTAGTGCCAACATAACCAACTGGAAGCTGGCATCGGCTAACTACAACACTATTCGTGCCTTTGACACGGCGCTTGCCAACAGGGTAACTGCCCTGCCTGGATCAAGGTTTTACAATACTTATTTACCAGCAGCATTGAGTGTGCAGTTCGATCTTCGTTTTGTAAAAGGATTTTACCTGAATGCAATGGCCTATCGCCCGGTAAATATTGTTAAAGAAGCAGGTGAGCGTTTTAACAGTTATGGCTTTTATACCATTACGCCCCGTTGGGAAAGCAGGCATATTGGTGTATATATACCGTATACGATCGTGGATAAAAACGCTTTTTCAAACTTTCAGGAAAACTTATTGGGAGCCTCAGTGCGGTTGGGCCCATTGTTTATTGGCAGCAGCAACCTCGGCACAATGTTAATCAAACAAAATTTAAGCGCAGCGGATGTTCATGTAGGTTTAAAAATTGGTATTACCCATGGCAAACCCAATAAAAGTTCAACCTACGTAGAGCGGATTTTTTCAAAGAAAAGTACGCCGCTACCTATAGTAATTCGTGACATTACCACTAAAAATGATACGGTTTTAATAAAAATAATTGATACAGTTTTAATGCAAAGAAATGATACAAGCCGCCTGTTGATAGATTACAACAAAGGCAAAGTATATGACAATCCAAATTCGAAAGGCAATATCATCATTGTAAATAATTATTATTACGGTAATACTCCGGCAACCCCGGTTATTAAATCGGATAACAGCAGCAGCCAGACAAATTTGGTACAGTATTATCAACAGCTAATTCAGCAAAAGGATAGTATGTTAATGCAAATAAACAAGGCTGCAATTGATCGGAATAAAAAGCTACTTGCTGATAGTATTAATTACAAAAAACAACAACTAGACAGCATGATATATGAAATGCAAAACCTGCGAATGGAGTTAGATAGTATCAATTTTAAAGATAGTTCGGGTGCAGGCATTGTTCCCATAAATAAAAAATCATTCAATAACAGTGGTAGTAACACTGCGGGCCTGCAGCCAACAGCAGATACCATTACATCCGGACCTTTTGTGAATTCAATTGCGGATAGCCTGGCGTTGGTAATGCGAATGGATTCATTGGCAGGAAACAATGCCATCATCAAAAAAAAAAGTTTCGACAGCAGTAAAGCAAGGGTAATTGTAAATGATACGGGAGCTACTAAAGCGAACATTGTACCTGTTTTGAAGGACCAGCAAAACGATGTAAAACTGCCCATTGTTGCAACTACTGCAACAGATAGTATGGCTTTGGTAATGAAAATGGATTCGTTGACAAAAAACAATACCATCAGCAAAAAGCAAAGTTTTGAAAATAGTAACGTAAGGCTGCCTAAGTCAGATACCGCTAAAGCGAGTACTATAAGGGTTTTGCAAAATCAACAAAAAGATATAAAACAGCCAATCTCTACAACTCCCTTACCTGTTCCGGATAACCAGCAAAGAGCTTTAGACCAGGAGCGACTAATCAATGAGTTTAAAAATGAAACCGGTAAAATAAGGAGTGACATTGCCCGGCTTCAGACAAGTGCAGCAGAAAATAATCGCAATTACCCTTTGAACAATACATTAGTTCCGGTAATATTACCCACTGCAAAAAAAGAAGCAGTTGTAAACGCTACAAGTATTCGCCGGGATACCATTTTTATCAGGGATACCTTAAGGCAGTTGGACACCATTCGTATTAGCACGAGCGATACGGTTACTGTGTTTGCAGCCAAACCAGTTGTGGAACAGC
Source organism: Chitinophagales bacterium (assembly GCA_038234405.1). Lineage (GTDB taxonomy): Bacteria > Bacteroidota > Bacteroidia > Chitinophagales > Chitinophagaceae > Ferruginibacter. The sequence continues at coordinate 703 of JBBQTZ010000075.1, read as the reverse complement.
TTATTGCAAGAGTGGTTCCGCCTCCGGCGAAAATATTGCGTGACACCATCGTTAAGCAAGCGTTATTTGATTATACGGCCATGCCAGAAACTGTACTACTTTTTGGGCTGGGCAAATCAAGCGTTCAGCAGGTATACTTTAAACGGCTGGATTTTATTGCAGGCGTTCTAATAAAAGAAAAGCTTCTACAGGTGGCCGTTACAGGGCATTCTGATAAATCCGGATCACCGGAAGTTAACAGGGCATTGTCGTTAAAGCGGGCAAAGAATGTAAGTAATTACTTGCTTTCCAAAGGTGTTGCAGAAGTACAAATAAATACTACGGCAGTATCTTACCTCGAGCCTGCAATGGAAGGCAATACCAAAAATGCCAACAATCAAAACAGGAGGGTGGTAATTAAGTTTCTGAAGCATAAATAAGGGCCTTTCGATAACCGCTAAAACCGGATTTAAAATGTACATTTCAACAGCTTTACCCTATAGCGGCCAGTTTCATTAAATAGTAGCAAAGACAGTTGTATAGACTCGCCCGTAAACTTTAAAATTATAAGAAGCAACTCAAAGCAGAATAAAATAGGTTCAATGAAAAATATTTATAAATTCATTTTATCAATAATTATAGTTGTTGCAGCCACTGGAGTTATCTGGTGGCAATACACCAAAAAAGGTATTGTAAAAAGCCAAATAGAAAAGGCGCTTGTAAA
>JBBQTZ010000074.1:0-17758 GCA_038234405.1 Chitinophagales bacterium | reverse complement strand
GTGAGCTGTGAGCTGCGAGCAATACAAACTATGAGCTGGGAGCTGGGAGTGGCGAGCTAGGAGCTGTGAGCAATACAAGCTGTCAGCGGGAAGCGGTGAGCAATACAAGCTGCGAGCTGTGAGCTGTGAGCTGCGAGCAATACAAACTATGAGCTGGGAGCTGGGAGTGGCGAGCTGGGAGCTGTGAGCAATACAAGCTGTCAGCGGTGAGCGGGAAGCGGTGAGCGGTGAAAGGTGAGCGGTGAGTTTCAAGCTTGGAGGTTTAAGCGGCGTGCGGTGAATTTCGCCATGAGCTGCAATGTTTAAGCAATGAGCGGTGGACTTTTAGCGAATAACAAGTAATTGGCTTATTTTAAATGAATCAAATTATAAAAGTTCATTTCAGTGTTTTATCCCTACTCACCCAAAAGTAAAAAAACTGCTAACTTATTTTTGCTCCTAGCTCAAAGCTCGTAGCTCAAAACTTTTAGCTCAAAACTCGTAGCTCGTAGCTGAAAGCTCGTAGCTTGTATTGCTCATGGCTCAAAGCTCATGGCTCAAAGCTCGTAGCTCGTAGCTCGTGGCTCATGGCTCGCAGCTCGTGGCTCAAAGCTCAAAGCTCCAAGCTCAAAGCTCAAAGCTCAAAGCTCGAAGCTCATAGCTCGTGGCTCAAAGCTCATGGCTCAAAGCTCAAAGCTCGTGGCTCGCAGCTCAAAGCTCAAAGCTCAAAGCTCGCAGCTCATAGCTCACAGCTCGAGGCTCACAGCTCACCGCTCACTGCTCACAGCTCTAAAAAACCTTTATCTCTGCATTCTTATTTTCCTGGCGCATATCGCCAAAACCTGGTGCTTTTGGTTTTTGTCCCTTAAATTGCTGCATACGATAAGTGAACGTGAGCATAAAAAAACGGGCAAGCCGGTTGGTACGACTATCAATGATTGCATTGGCAGATACTGACCGACTAACATTGGTGTTTTGGTTAAAAATATCGAAAGCCGCCAACTTTATTACTCCATTTTTCTTTTTTAAAAACTGTCTTTCAATAGAGGCATTAAATATGGCGAAGTTTTTAGAAACAGCAGCGTTTAACCCATAATTAAACGTATAATCAAAATTGTATTTGACAATCCAGGCTTGTTTATTAAAGTCCATATCAATATTGCTGCTAAGTGTAAGCGCACTACTGCTGGTATTTTGAAGGGTAGATAAACCTGCCCCTGCTGGTTTATTATACTTTACATCATTAAGGCTGTAACTGGCGCCTGTACCTAGTTGAAGCCATGTTTTGTAGTTGTATTCCAACACAAAACCCTGCGATGCTATCCAGTTTTTACCAATATTGCGTATGCTATCTACAAGGTTAATGTTATTATTATAATTGGCACTGCCATTTAGTGTAAGCACATATTTTCTTTTTTGATACGGCCGGGAATAGGTGTAAAAACCAAATACATTAAAATAGCCATTTACATTTTCTGGTATGCTAAGCTGTGCACCTGTATTACCACTGCGTATTACATTATTTACAATCTGGTTTTGAATGCTGCTTACGGTAATATTGGTAAACATTATTCTGCCGCTTACAATATTAAAATTATTGAAACTGACGGTAACATTGTGATTAATGGCTGGTTTTAATAATGGATTACCACGTGAAATGGCCTGCTGATTGCTTATATCCAAAACATCCTGCAACTGCGTAAATGCAGGCTGGGTAGCATTACCGCTATAGTTGGCATTAAAGGCTTTAGTTCTGGAAAAGTTGTAAGTAAATCTTGCTATGGGAAAAATATTTATCCGGTTAATGGTTTTATAGGCGCTGTCATTGGTGATAGATTTACCCTGCAAGCTTACTGGTTGCGTACTTAAGCCAAGGGTGTAATTGTACTTTTTTAGCGTGGTTCTTAAAGATACTCCTACCCTGTTGTTGTAAAAATTATTTTCGAAATTATTAGATAAATCCGGTAAAAAAACAGGCAAACTGCCATTGACAGGATTGGTATTAAAAGTATTTCGATTGTTGCCGGTATAATTGAGATTGTGAGAAGCTGCCACATCAAGGTTACGGGTTTTACTTAAAGGCTCCGAATAAGTGAGTCTGATGCCATAGTTATGTGTTTGATTTGCCTGGTCAATTAGTTGATACTGTAGAAAAGTACCCGTTGGATTGGTAAAGCTGTTGGTTGTATTTTGCACAGCCTGACTATTGTTATTTTCTGCGGTGCCTACTGATAGATTAGCAGATAGATTTCTGCCACGTTTTTTAAACTTATGGTTGTATAAAATATTGGTGCTGATGTTGGGTGATTTTGACATGTTGCTACTAATGTTACTACCATCACTCGTTTTGCTGCCGCCTGTTTGCAGAAAATCGAAAATTGAGCTACTACTGGCGTTATTGGCAGTGTAACTTACCGATGGACTTATTTTTAAATAGTTGAAAGAGTCAATCTGATATTCCATATTAAAGAAAAAACGATGGTTATCACCTATGGAATTGTTACTGTTGTTTTGATTGTTTATAAAGGAGCCATTCTGGAAAAAATTTTGGGATGCAATTGTTTGCAAAGCATCATTATTGCGCCTGCTGAAAGAATAACTGCCATAAACATTTATTTTTTTACCCCATTGATTCCGGTAGTTTACGCCAATAGAATTGGATACTGTAATACCGCTGTTACCGCCGGCATTGCCAGTAACAAAACCCTGATCGCCGTTTTGAAATGCATTCATCATACCACTGCCTCCGCCCATATCATTCATCATTCGCTGACCATTTTTCATCATACTGCCCATACCCATATTACTGCCAGGTCCACTACCAAAGTTGAATAGGCTTTGATTAGTATTATTGCTGTTGGCAAATAATGAAATTTGCTCTGTATTGTTAAAATAATTAGAGTTTAGTGAGGCCTGGTAACGATCTTCGGTTCCAACTCCGGCGGTAACCCTGCCAAAAAAACCTTTATTTTTATCCTTTCTTATTTGCAGATTGATAATTTTTTCAGGTTCGCCATCTTTAATACCAGATACGGTAGCCTGATCGCCATAATCATCAATTACCTGCACTTTATCAATAATGTTGGCAGGTAATTCCCTGGTAGCCGTTTTTACATCGCCTCCAAAAAAATCTTTTCCATTTACCCTTATTTTGGTTACTGATTTGCCCTGTGCTGTTACATTGCCATCTTTATCAACCGCAATACCTGGCAACTTCCTCAACAGGTCTTCCGTCATAGCGTTTTCTTTTACCTTAAAGGCATCTGCCCGGTATTCGATGGTATCTTCCTTAATAATTATTGGTGCACTTTGTATGGTAACTTCTGCAAGTAATTTACCAAGGGGTGCTAAGATTATGTTACCAAGAGCTAAGCTTTTTACAGGTTTTGCATTAAGAAAATATTTTGTTACCGGCTGATAGCTAACCGATGAAAAGAGTAAGGAAAAAGTAGCAGTAGGTATGGGGGTAATACTGAATTCACCTTTTTCATCCGAAAAAAAATAGCTGGTATCTGTTGGGTTATTTTTTTCAACAAGCCCAACCAATGCCCGTTCTACAGGCAGTTTACTTACCGAATCGGTAATATTACCGGTAATTTGTGCTATTGCTGATAAACTCGTGAACGTAACTACTAAAAATAAAATTGTACTCTTCATTTAAACAATTGTTGGTAAAAAGGCGATTTCTGTAAAAGTATAGGCATCCTTTATTTATAAGGTATATTTATTACAAGTGGTAACTATTTGTGAAACGATAAACAAGTTTCAATGTTCAGTATTGAATTTTGATTATATGTATTATTGTAATATTTTATCATGATCTATTATTGTAGGTTGCCTGTTTGTAGTATCTAAAAATCAGTTTATTTAAAATAACTTTTTACTAAATCATCCTAAATCATTTTTTTATACAATATTTGGTGTACAATTAAAATACCTCACATAAGTAAAAGAACATTATTGCAAATGGAATTAGCTTTTAACCTACTACTTACCCTATTATTAGAATTACCAATTGTAAGTTTTTTCTTTCGCAAGAGAAAAAGAAAGAATGCCATGATGGTGGCATTATTTTTAAATGCTATTACATGGCCCATGGTAAATATTATCCGGCTTAATACTAACTGGAACCTTGATGTAGTAGAAATTTTTGTAGTATTGCTGGAAGGCATTGGCTATTGGCTCATATTGGGTATAGGCTGGAAAAAAAGTTTCCTGATTTCCCTGATAGCTAATTTGGTAAGCTTTATTGCAACAAAATTTATTTACATAAAGCCAGAGTTTTTTCAAAAAAATATAGATATTATTAGATAGTGTTGATGGATAGTAGAATGAACGTTTCGTTATAATCAGGGTGTTTGCATAGTTACCAGCTTTGCATCTTCCAACATAAAAGTTACCGGTTTTAAGTAATATTCAAGTATAATAAAACCACCTTCTTTTGTAGGGTTTTGTAAGGGTATTTTTTTAAACAGCGTACTACTAACACTCAATGTATTACCGTTTTGGCGTTGTAATTCTTTAACAGGTATTTCTATAAAATGGCTTTTATCTAAGTCGTTATAAGTAAGGCTAAAGGTAGAATCTGTATTTTCAGCATTAATTTCAATGTAATCACTAGGCCCCCAATCAGCAGTTTCAAAAGCTATTTGCAAGGGTTGGTTTTTGTAAGCAATGGCAGGCAGGTTTATCAATTTAAATTGAGTAAAAGTAAATGGCTGCTTCATTTTTTTTAAATTGAAATCTGTGTAAGTAAACTGGTGTTTACCAAAAAAACCGGCTACAGGGTACAATTCTTCGTAATATGCTCCCGAAACTGCATTACTATCTACGGTTAACACTTTATCATCAAAAGCAATATTACTTGGTGCAGACAGTACCAACGTAGTACCATTTTCGCCAGCAAACCTGCATTGAGCTAAAACTTTCACTTGTTCATCGCCCTCTCTGTAAGTAATATTATATTGCTGGTAAATGGTTTCAGGCGTTACATCTTTGCTATTACCAATTTCATTACTGGCACAGGCATTAAATACAAGGACTATAGCAGCTACCCTACAGCCAATCAATACTATTTTTTTCATGTTTACAGTTTTATGCCTTTTAATACCTTTTTTCAAAAAAAGTTAGTTAACAAAAAGTTAGTATTAGTAAAAGATGTTTACCTGTAGCTACGCACAGTAACCCTTTAAACCTGGTGTAACCCAATGGTATTAATACCAAAATAGTTGGGCTCATTTCAGTTTTTCGTTTCTTTTTTAAGTCTGTAACCCAATAACGGAGGCTAGATTGTGGGTGTTGATTTAAAAGTAGTATAGCTTACTTTGTACAATGAGCAAAGCTCTGCTTTGGTAAATCTTATCAATTATTTATTTATTAGTTTACCTTTTTTTAAAAATAACTGGACGATTTACCGTATTTGGGTAGGGTAACGACCCTTCTGTAAATCGCAAAGGAAGGTTAAACATAAAGGAAGGTTTAGTACCGCTCTTACACCTTTTTTAAGCCACTTTTACCGATGGCTTGTTTTTTTCTCATTAACATGATCGTAGAAATATTTTCCGTCTGTTGTTACCCTTATTACTATCGTCTTTTCTTGTGTTTTGCCTTTAATTACGGTTGTCGATTTAAAATTTTAGTATCCTAAAAATTTTTTTTTAAAAGAAGCGTTCTGCTCATTAAAGTTTATGGATTTCATGCTTTTTAAGATGTCTTTTAAAATGTAAAACCGACTGTAAACGACCAGGAAAGGGGGTTTTGGGGCATAAAAAAACCAGCCAAAAAGGTAGCTGGTAGTTAGCAGATTTGAATTTTATCCCAAAACACCAAAACGTATTTAGCAGAATTGATGTTTTTGGCAAAATGATAGTTAATTTTTGCCTTATACAATGGTTAATTCCTTTACCAGGAAAAAGAAGAAAATTAGATAAGCCCTAATTTTTTGGCTTTTACTTTTTGGCCGGGTACTAATTGTAGTTCATCTTCAAATAAATTTTTTGCACTGTCTTCAATGCTTCTCAAATTCATGGCTTTCATATTGGCAATTAATCCATCTTTTAGAGGATCACGGCCTAATAATTTGGTTAATTTTTCTACGTAACTCATAAAAACCTCCTTTTTTAGTATTTGTAACAGGTGATAATGATCCCAAATTTTGTGTACACTTCGGTTATTATTTTAAACCGGTATCCTGTTTTGTTATCTGTAACATTGCCAACAAACCGTTTATTTCCAACTTTCTTCCATGCCGCTACAACTTTTGCCAGTTGCTATATTCTGGTATGTTTTAACGGGTGGCCTGCATGCTGGTTAATAAAATTGTCCATAACATGCTCAGCAGATTGGCCGGTAAAAAGTATTCCAATTTTTCTATTTCTTACTGTAATAAAACCACTATCATAATATTGAATCATGCTACTAAATTTGTACAACAAGCTCCATAGGGCTAAATGCATCCCCGGCTATCTTTACCTGGTCTTTTAACCCGCCAAATACCACTTTGCTTTATTTAGCAACAGTAGTTTTTTTATTTATGGTTTTTTTGTTTTTACGGTTGGCATAATTAGTTATTTTGCTGTAAAGTTAAAAAAAATATAGTTTGTATGTAATACTAAAATGTTGAAAAACAATACTGATTTAAGTGAACATCTCTAATTGGTAAATGCCTTTATCCATTGCTTCAAGTGTTTGGTTAATGGCTTTGCGCTTGGCTTTTAAGTGTTCCAGTTCTTAAAACTCAATGGTTTCTTTTAGCTTAACCTCCGGAGTTTCAATCTTTTCATACAGCAGAAAAAAAAAGTTAGTTAACAAAAAGTTAGTTTTAGTAATAGATGTTTACCTGCAGTTAGGCACAGTAACCCTTTAAAGCTGGTGTAACCCAATGGTATTAATACCAAAATAGTTGGGCTCATTTCAGTTTTTCGTTTCTTTTTTAAGTCTGTAACCCAATAACGGAGGGTAGATTGTGGGTGTTGTACGCATCAACAACGAGGTGCTGCCGCTATTTGAAAAGCATCAAATAGTTAAACATCAAAACCCTAAATTGTCTAACCCTATAAACAATTACCTTTGCCATCCTGTCAAAATGGCTTTTAATCAATTCGAGCCCCAAATTTGACTGATAGAATCAATCATTAAAATAAATTTTTAATAAAAAAATATATGGCCGGCTTTTTATCTAAACTATTTGGGGGCAATAAAAGTGAGAAGGATGTTAAAAAAATAACTCCCCAGGTAGGTAAAATCAACGAATTTTTTTATCAATACCAATTACTTAGCAATGATGATCTCCGCAGCAAAACGCAGGAGTTTCGGGAGCGGATACAGCAATACCTGCTAGTGATTAATGAAGAAATTAAAACAAAGCGAATCACTGCAGATGAATTGTCTGTAGAAGCTATCAACGAAAAAGACATTATTTACCAGGAGGTAGATAAGCTAAAAAAAGACAGGGATAAGCAAATTGAAGAAATTTTGCAGGAATTGTTGCCAGAGGCATTTGCAGCGGTAAAAGAAACAGCCAGGAGATTTAAAGAAAACAGTACCCTGGAAAATACCGCTACTGAGTTGGATAGAAAATTAGCAGTTACCAAAGATCATATTAGCATACAAGGTGATAAATCTATCTTTAACAATAGCTGGAAGGCGGCAGGCGGCGAAGTAACCTGGAACATGGTACACTATGATGTTCAATTGATAGGCGGTGCAGTTTTACACAGCGGTAAAATTGCAGAAATGGCCACGGGTGAAGGTAAAACTTTGGTAAGTACTTTACCAGCTTACCTTAATGCATTGGCCGGCGAAGGTGTACACATAGTAACAGTAAATGATTACCTGGCAAGAAGGGATAGTGAATGGAATGGCCCCATCTTTGAATGGCTCGGCATTACCGTAGATTGTATAGATAAACATGAACCTAACAGCGATGCAAGACGGGCAGCCTATAACTCCGATATTACTTATGGCACCAACAATGAATTTGGTTTTGATTATCTGAGAGATAACATGGTACACAATCCGGATGAAATGGTGCAACGCAAGCATCATTTTGCCATGGTAGATGAGGTAGATAGTGTATTAATTGATGATGCCCGTACGCCATTAATTATTAGTGGCCCGGTTGGCCATAGTGATAATACACAACAATTTTTTGATCTTAAACCAAGGATAGAAAAACTGGTAGATGCACAGCGCAGGGCGGTTAACCAGTATTTAATTGATGCCAAAAAGAAAATTGCAGATGGCAATGATGATCCAAAAGAAAGCGGTCTGTCATTGATGAGAGCCCACCGTGGATTACCTAAAAACAGTGCTTTAATTAAATTTTTGAGCGAGCCTGGCATCAGGGTAAAATTGCAGAAAAGCGAAAACTATTATTTAGCCGATCAGCAAAAAGAAATGCCCAAGGTTGATGAAGAACTATTTTTTCATATTGATGAAAAAAACAACCAGGTTGATTTAACGGATAAAGGTATTAACCTGATTACCGGTGCCGGTGAAGATCCTGAGTTTTTTATTTTGCCGGATATAGCTACTAAATTGGCAGATATTGAAAAAAGCACTTTACCAACAGATGAAAAACTAAAAAGTAAAGAATCGCTGTTGAGTGAATACTCTTTAAAAGCTGATAGAATACACACCGTACAGCAATTATTAAAAGCCTATACTTTATTTGATAAGGATACCGAGTATGTGGTAATGGATGGCGGTGTAAAAATTGTAGATGAACAAACGGGTCGTATTTTGGATGGCCGCCGCTATAGTGATGGTTTGCACCAGGCAATAGAAGCAAAAGAAAATGTGAAGATTGAAGCTAGTACCCAAACCTACGCCACGGTTACACTGCAAAATTTCTTTCGTATGTACCATAAGCTTTGCGGTATGACGGGTACTGCAGAAACAGAGGCAGCAGAGCTATGGGATATTTACAAATTAGATGTAATAACCGTACCTACCAACCTTAAAGCCATCCGTAAAGATGAGCAGGATTTGGTATATAAAACAAAAAGGGAAAAATACAAATTTGTAATTGATGAAATAGAAAGGCTTCGCAATGCAGGCAGACCAACACTTGTAGGTACCACATCTGTTGAAATAAGCGAATTGCTTAGCCGTATGCTGAAGCAGAAAAACATTCCGCACAATGTATTAAACGCCAAGCAGCATGCAAGAGAAGCGCAGGTAGTAGCCGAAGCAGGTTTGGCAGGCGCCATTACAATTGCTACCAATATGGCGGGCCGTGGTACAGATATTAAACTTGGGCCTGGCGTTAAAGAAGCAGGTGGACTAGCCATTGTAGGTACAGAAAGACATGAAAGCCGCCGGGTGGACAGGCAGCTTCGTGGCCGTGCCGGCAGACAGGGAGATCCCGGAACTACACAGTTTTTTGTAAGTTTGGAAGATGACCTGATGCGGATGTTTGGCAGCGAACGTATTGCATCTTTAATGGACAGGATGGGCTACAAAGAAGGTGAGGTGATACAGCATAGCATGATTTCCAAATCAATTGAAAGGGCACAAAAAAAGGTAGAAGAAAATAACTTTGGTATTCGAAAGCGCCTGTTGGAGTATGATGATGTAATGAACAAACAGCGAAACGTAATTTACGGCAAACGCAACCATGCTTTATTTGGAGAAAGGCTGGCACTTGATCTGGATAATGCATTTTACTCCGTAGCAGATGGTTTGGTAAACTCCTTTAGAGAAAGCAATGATCATGAAGGATTTAAATTAGCCGCTATTGTAAACTTTGGTATTGATACAGAAATTACCGACGTATCATTAGAAAAAGAACCTGTAAATGATGTAGCAGAAAAGCTTTATGCCGAAGCCAAGAGCAACTATAATAGAAAAGTGCTGGAAGTAGCTGCTACTACCATGCCCGTTATTAAAAACATTCGCAAAGAGCAAGGCACCCATATTGAAAATGTGGCAGTACCATTTACAGATGGCCGTAAAGTAATACAGGCATTGGCCAATTTAGATAAAACAATCTCTACAGATGGATCGGAAATTATGAATGCGCTGGAACGCAGCATTACCCTTGCTTTAATTGATGATGCCTGGAAAGAACATTTAAGAGCAATGGACGATTTGAGGCATAGCGTACAAACTGCAGGTTACGAGCAAAAAGATCCGTTGGTAATTTATAAGATAGAGGCATTTAGCGCCTTTAAGCAAATGGATGATGCAGTTAATAAAGATATTGTAAGCTTCCTCAGCCATTGCAACATACCAATGGAGCAATCTGCTACTACCAAAATAAAGGAAGGAAGAGAGCAAAAAACTGATATGAGCAAAATGAAGCAGCAGCGGGAACAGTTTGCAACAAGCAGCACCGGTGGAGCCGATTATATTGGCGGAGATAGTGATTACATTGAACCAACTGTTGTTACAAAAAGAGAGCCCATAAGAGTAGAACAAAAGATTGGCAGAAATGATGCCTGCCCATGTGGAAGTGGCAAAAAATTTAAACAGTGCCACGGCAAAGATGCTTAAATAAATAAAGAATTTAAATCAAAGCCATCCATGTAAAAACGGATGGCTTTTTTATTTTTGGGATACTTATATTTTTAAATTGAGTTTTACTATATAAGCTTAGGTAATCATTTAAAAAATAGATACGGCTGGTTTGTTTAAATGTTTCTACTGTAAATCAGGTTAAAATGAAGGCCGTATCTGCTCAAAAAATAACTTTTTATAGGTGTCAGAAATAGGAATTAGTTGGTTTTTAACAATAATTATATCCTTTTCTACAGATTCAATTTTATTAAGTGCCACCATATAACTTTTGTGTACCCTGCAGATAATTTTGGGCAAAATTTCATGCTCAAAATCTCTAAGGGTATGCAAGGTCATTATGGGTTTATTAATGGTAACAATTTTACGATAATCCCTCATCCCCTCAATGTAAAGAATATCATTTAAGAAAATTTTTTCAAATTTATTAGCCGTTTTAATAAACAAAAAATTTGCATCTGCAACTGCAGCAGGCTTGCCTGATTGCTGCTTCACTTTTTCTACGGCTTGTATAAAGCGCTCAAAAGTAAAAGGCTTTAGCAGGTAATCTGTTACGCTTAATTCGTAACTCTTAATGGCATATTCATGATAGGCTGTAATGATAATTACTTCGCTCTGTATATTTTTCGTTTCCAGTAACTGAATACCAGAAAAGTCACCCATATTAATATCTAAAAAAATAAGTTGTACCGTATTAGCTTTTAAATAAAGCAGCGCATCCATTGCATTATCAAACGTTGCCAACAATTGAAGATAGGGTAGTTTTAGTACATAGCATTTTGTGCGTTCCATGGCCAATGGCTCATCTTCTACTATAATGCAACTAATCATTATGTAATTGTATGGTTAAGTTTACTATATAAATATCAGCAGATTGATCAATATGCAATTGGTGTTTTGAGCCATACAATAGCGTGAGTCTCTTTTGTATCAGATCGTTACCAAGTCCTTTATATTGACTTTCATTGTTTTTTTGCGTATTACATTTATTCTTACAGGTAAATGTGATGGTATTGTTATCAATAATAAAGAGTATCTGAATAGCAGAATCAGTCTTTATATCGCTGTTGTGCTTAAAGGCATTTTCAATAAAAGGGATAAACAGCATTGGATGAACCAATGTTTGCATAGCATTACCATGTACAGAAAAACTTACATTATATGGGTTGGCTGTTCTAAGCAATTGTAAATCAACATATTTTTGAATGTAGCTAATTTCTTTTTGTAAGGGTATAACTGTAGTTTTGGTTTCGTACAACATAAACCGCATAATTTCAGAAAGTTTATTTAAATAAGATGATGCTTGAGTGGCATTCTTTTCAATAAGTATATCAATATTATTAATTGTATTAAAAAGAAAGTGAGGGTTAATCTGCGATTTAATTAATGCCAGTTCAGTTTCATAATTTTTTTTACCAAGCTCATCTTTCAATTTTATATCGCCATACCAGGTTATAAAACCCTTCATTACCAACCCAACTACACCATTAAGCAAAGCAATAAAAGCCATTACAAGCGAAATGGAAAGAGCAGAACTTACACCATCTTTCGATATACCCGGCCCAATACGCAGATTATACAATAAAAACAGGAAAACGGCACCAACAATACCTCCAATTAAAGAAGTAATAATAGCTGCAATAAAAAAACGCCATATTTTTTTACTGGTTAAATATTTAATAAAAAGTAAACCGTAGAAACTATAAAACCCAATAATAGCAGGCACTACAGCAAACGCAATTAAAAAAACATCAAACCCAAAATTAAGAAAAGATGGTTGTGCTTTTAAATTAGTACCCACACTAAGGCATACTAATATTAATGTAAGCAGCAGCAAGTATAACAGCCAATAACCAATATGCAATAATGTGATAATTGATTTTTTCATGTTATTGATTAAAATATAAGTAAAGATTTAGTGTAAACTTTCACTTGCCTTTACCTACGTTTTTTGAGTACTTAACGGGCTAGCCCTTCTCACCTTTATAAATGTACAACACATAGCTTACAACCGTTATTATTACAAAATAACTGATGGCCATTACGTGGATATTTACACCAATTATATTTTGTAATTCTTTTGTTTTCATTGCAAGAAAATTATAAGTGGTGTAAGTGTAAGGAATGGTATAGCCGTATTTCCATTGTACAGCAAACATAGAGGCTACCAATAAACCAATGCCTGCACCAAGGGATATCATAAAGTTTTTAAACTGCAGGGCAATCAATAACTGTAAGGCAACAATAGGTAAACAATCTATAAAAAACTGTACATTAACTTTTAGAAACCGCATATATGGGATTGGTTGGGCTGAAAAGTGAATGTTATTATAAAAAAGTGCAGGGATAATACCAGATAGATAAATTCCCAGGTTGAATAATACAAAGAATTGTAGCATCATTACCAATATTACAGTAAGCTTGGTAACAAAAATAAGAGAATAGCGTTGAGGAGTTGTATGCAATTGCTTCCAGGTATTATTACGGTACTCAATTTGAGTTAGCAGGCTGGTAGATAAAATTACTCCCATTGGCAGTAAAAACACTGCCATTATTTGCCAACTTTTAGAAAAAAGATTTTCCCAAAAAAAATTACTTTTATAAATAGCAACCAACTCGTTACTATTGATTATACGAATGGCAATAAGAATTGCGGGAATAAATAAACCACCTGATACTACCAGCCAGAATGCAGTGGTACGGCGGGTTTTAAGCCATTCACTTTTAAAGCAATGTATAAAAGAACGTATCATGTTATTAACTGTTTATCATGTTAATGAATATTGTTTCCAGGTTGTTTTTAACAGTAGTAATCTCGTAAACAGACAGACCATTACTAACCAGTTGGGTATTAATTGCCGCAAGTTGTTCGTTGGATATTACTGGTAATATTATTTTTCCTTTTTGTGTAGTTGCCGCCATATCCATGTTTCGAATTAGCCGTAATGCTGCCACTTCATTATTGGTGGCTATTACTGTATAGCTGCCTTGTTGCTGGCACTGTTCCAACTGTTGCAAAGTACCCTGAAACAATAAGTTACCCTTGTTAATAACGCCTATATGGGTTACCAGTTTTTCAATTTCTGACAGCAAATGGCTGCTGATGATGATGGTAATACCCTGCATTTGATTGAGTTTTCGCAGCAATTCTCTCATTTCAATAATTCCGGTGGGGTCAAGGCCATTAGTAGGTTCATCTAAAATAAGCAATGAGGGTTGATGTAATAAGGATAGGGCAATGCTTAGCCGCTGCTTCATACCGAGCGAAAAATGCTGCACTTTTTTATTTCCGGTATCAGATAAACCTACAAGTTGTAACGCCTCAGTTATGCGGCTTTTTTTGCATTGAAATACTTTTTGCATAACCTGCAAATTTTCAATGGCTGTTAAATGGGCGTACAAAGAAGGGCTTTCTATGAGTGACCCTATTTTTTGCAAAATTTGTAGCCGGTGCTGCGCCATCAATTTTCCAAAAATATGGACGGTGCCCTGCTGCAATTTTAGCAGGCCAAGTATTAATTTTAAAGTGGTGGTTTTACCAGCACCATTGGCACCTAAAAATCCGTAAATACTACCTTCCGGCACATACAGGTTAATATCTTTCAGTACCATTTCGCCGGAAGAAAATGTATGCGATAGATTGTTTGTTTGTACACAATATTTTACCATAATCTTGTACAGCATTTATAATTGATGGCTGTATTTTTCAAAAATAGCAGCTGCTTTTACAGGGAGTAATACTATTTTGTATGATGGTGTGTTTATTCTGCAAAAGGGTGGTTTTATCCTGCCAAAATTTTTTAACCACACATAATTATCTGTTTTACCAGCAAGCAATAGTTTAGTTGATTGCATAATTTTTAAAAATAACTACCACTAGTAAAGCTGTTTAAATAAACCTTTAGATTGCGAATTCTTTCTTTTACTATTAAAACAAAATTGCAACCTGCTGCTGTGAAGGTGCAAAAATGTTTTTGCCCTATAGATACTTACAGTTTCCAATTATTGTTACACATTTTACACGTGAGGGTTTGCGTATGGGATTGAAGTGTCCGCCCGGCTCCGCCATTCAGACGGGCCCGCCCGGCTCCTCCATTCGGACGGAAAAAGCCCGCAGGGAGGCGAAGTGAAACGAAGCCTGGCGAGGACTTGTAACGTCCGTCCGTCTCCGCCATACGGACAAGAAAAGCCCGACCCGAGAGGGGCACGCCCTAAAAATATTTTTTTGGTATTAGGTACTACTTCGCAAATAAATACTGCCGCTGCCCCGAATAAAAAGTACTGGAAATTTTTACTGTTACGCCGGGTTATAACTGCACGAGCATTCAATGCAATAGGGAGCCAATTGAGCTTGAGGCAGATACGGCTGATCCTATTGGCCTTTTTGCAAACAAATTGCTTACCAAGGCACTGAAGTATCCTTTTGGCATTAATAAACCGGGAGAAATAAAAATACAATTATTGCCTGCTACTACTGCCGATAAAAATAAATTTGAAGTAACAGACAATGGTATTGGCAAGCTTAAAAATAACACCTCCAAAGGAACAGGCTTTGGAACTAAACCGGTAAATTTATTGGTAAAACAATTAGATGTTGAGTTTACCGTTACTTACAGCAATTGCACCCATATTTTAATACAATATAAATAAACATAGCAAACTACATTAATGGATACCTTGATTAAAATATTGGTAGTAGAAGATGAAATGATTATTGGGGCAAAAATCTCCATGCAGCTTACAAGCCTTGGCTATGAGGTTACCGGCATGTTGCCCCGTGGCGAAGAGGCCATATTGCATGTGCAGCAAAATAAACCTGATATTATTTTGCTGGATATTAACCTGAAAGGGAAAATAGATGGTATAGAAACTGCCAGGCAAATTCAACTACAGAACAATATTCCCATTATTTACCTTACCGCCAATGCAGATGAAGCTACTTTTAACAGGGCTAAGCCTACAAAGCCGGCGGCATTTATTTCAAAGCCTTTTAAGCAATTAGATTTACAGCGAGCCATTGAATTAACCATTAGCAGGATGGCAGAGCAAGATAACGGCAGCAGTATACAGGAAAGCACAGATAATAGCGGGCAGTCTTTTATTTTAAGCGACCGTATATTTATTCGCCACAAAGAAAAGATGGTAAAAATTATGCTGGCAGATATTTTATACATGGAGGCAGACCGCAACTATAGCCATATTTTTACAACCACCAAAGAATATGTTTTATCTGTTACCCTCAAAACAATTGAGGAGAAGCTTCCCGTAAAATTGTTTCAGAGAATACACCGATCATACATAATCAACATAATGCATGTAGATGAAGTAGCTGAAAACCATGCAATTATAGCGCAAAAACCCATACCATTGGGCACTGGCATCAAGGAGCAATTGATGCAACGGTTGCAAACATTGTAATACTTTTTTAGCATTAGGTACCTACTTCGCAAATGAATACTGCTGCTGCCTCTAATACATGGTGCTGAAAAATTTCAATAGAATGCGTTAAAAAATCAAGTCCGCCCGGGCTGCGCCAATCGGACGGGGTTGCCCGGCTGATGCTAGACAGACGGAGCCATGCAATTGGCGGCAGCCGGGCCAACTTGATTTTTTTGTTACTTTTTTTATCAACCTGTCCCAAAAAAAATGGGGAAGCTAAAAGTAAATAGGCGCCAATTTAAAAGAGTAAATGCTTTGCGAACAAAGCACTTAATACTATAAAAGAATTAACCAATTAGTAACAACAGCAAAATTTAAACGCAGGTAAGGCCATTTTACACCACAGTAAAATATTATTTAAAAAATATTTGCGAATTAATTATGATTGTAATGGAATATATATTAGATTGTATAAAATTTGAAATAGTTTTTTTACCTGTGTGACTAAGGAGGGCAACGCCATATTTAATTTGTACTACATTATATAATAACTTACTATTTATAAGCATACAAAACAATAAAGTATGGTAACTATAGTTGTAAAACCATTTTTTCACAAAGGTGCAGAGCAGATGGCACTTTATTATGAAAACAACACTGCAGTAAATACAGCAGTAAAAAAGATAAAGGCTGTAAAATGGAGCCAAACAAACAAGTGTTGGTATTTACCATTGAGCGCACAAAATTATAACCTTATAAAAACGGCGGTAACAAGCCTTGCCATAATTGATGAAACGCAGTTGCGGCCTTATCTCGAAAAAAGGAAGCAGGTAGTGCAGGTAAAACAGGCAGCAGCAGAAGTGCCGGTAATAAAGCCAGTAAATCTACAGTCGTATGCCATTAGTACCGGAAACATGCAACAGTTGGTAAGAATGGTAGAAACGATGGAGTTGGCAAAAAATCCAGCAACAACTATAAAAACCTATAAAAACGATTTTAATAAACTATTACAACTTATAGGCAGCAAGCCGGTAGAAATGCTAACGAGCGAAGATTTAAGGAGGTACATGTTATATTGTGCCAATGAACAGCAATTATCCGCAGGCAGCCTTAACAACCGGCTGAACGCAATTAAATACTATTTTGAAAATGTGCTGCACCGTGAAAAGTTTTTTGTAGACTTGCCAAGAGCCAAACAACCGCTGCGGTTGCCAAATGTACTAGCCGAAAGTGAGATGGGCAGACTATTTAATGCCCTAAAAAATAAAAAACACAAAGCCATTTTATTTACAGCCTACAGCGCCGGCCTTAGAGTGAGTGAGGTTACAAAATTAGAATACAAACATATTGATGCAGCAAGAATGCAACTGTTAGTAAGAAGTGCCAAAGGCGATAAAGACAGGTATGTAATGTTAAGTCCGCTTGTATTGGATGTGCTGAGAAACTACATTAATAAGTTAAAGCCCCGCCCTTTCCGCTATGTTTTTGAAGGGTTTATAAAAGATACACCCTACAGCCACCGCAGTGCACAAGAAGTATTTAGTAAGGCCAAAAAGCTATGCGGCCTTACTAAAGCTGTTACTTTTCATAGTTTGCGACATAGCTTTGCTACGCACTTGCTCGAAAAAGGAACCGATGTAAAATACATACAAGAGTTGCTAGGGCATTTTGACATCCGCACAACGCTGCGCTATTTACATGTAGCACGAAAGGATATGGTAAACATAAAAAGCCCGGTAGATGATCTTTTTAAGGATGGCGGGTTGGAGTGGTAGCGGAAACTTACGCAACTGAAAGTTTATTAATATACGTACTCTAAACGATTGATAATCAATAAAACCTTATTTTTGGACTTGCCGCTTATTGCGTAAGTTTACGAGTT
>JBBQTZ010000073.1:0-17845 GCA_038234405.1 Chitinophagales bacterium | reverse complement strand
ATTACAGACAGCGCAACTAAAAAGCCGCTTAAATGCTGCAGCGATCTTTTACTTTAACCCAAATGTTGCAGTTGAAAACCCATTAATGCCTCCAATTGCAAAAGCTTGATTAAAAAACAGTTTTCTACTTTGCAAATATATATTTACAAATAAATGATAGTAGATTATTAATCATTTGCCATTACCAGGTAATAATTTCGTTTACCTTTTTGCACGAGCAAATATTTTTCTTTTAGTAATTGGCTGGCATTTATTTTATCATCCACTCCTGCCACTTTTATTTTGTTGATGCTAATACCGCCACCTTGTACCATTTTTTTTGCCTCACCTTTGCTCGAAAAAATATTGGTATCTGCCAAAAAGCTAACAATGTCCACACCATGTTGCAGCACTAATTTTGAGTAAGTAGCTGTAGGTACGCCATCCATTACTTGTAATAATTGCTCCTCTGTTAGTTGTTGCAAAATAGCTGCTGTGTCATTGTTGAATAATATACCGGAAGCTTGCACTGCAAAATTGTAATCGGCCCGGCTGTGTACAAAACAAGTAACTTCTTCTGCCAATTTTTTCTGTATCAGGCGTTGGTGCTCATTTCCCTGGTGAGCCGCTACTAATGCTGCAATTTCTTCCTGTGGCAAAAAAGTAAATATTTTTATAAATTTTTCTGCATCCGCATCTGCCACATTCATCCAAAACTGGTAAAACTGGTAGGGAGATGTTTTATTTGCATCTAACCAAACATTTCCCTTTTCTGATTTACCAAATTTGCCTCCATCAGCTTTTGTGATCAATGGGCAAGTAAAGGCAAAACCTTCTCCCCCACTTTTTCTTCGGATAAGTTCTGTACCGGTTACAATATTTCCCCATTGATCGCTACCACCCATCTGCAATTTGCATCCTTTGTTTATATGCAGCCAGTAATAATCATAACCCTGTACCAATTGGTAAGTAAATTCTGTAAAACTCATACCGGTATCTCCATCCAACCTTTTCTTTACACTTTCTTTACTCATCATATAGTTAACGGTAATATGCTTACCCACATCTCTAATAAAATCGAGAAAAGTAAAATTTTTAAACCAGTCATAATTATTGGCCATTTCAGCCGAGTTGAACTTACCGGGAGTAAAATCGAGGTACTTTTCTAATTGCTTTTTTACACAGGCAAGGTTGTGCTGTAATACATTTTCGCTTAGCAAATTACGTTCTTCACTTTTACCACTTGGGTCGCCAACCATGCCCGTGGCGCCGCCTACAAGTGCAATGGGCTTATGGCCGCAGCGCTGTAAATGTATCAGCAAAATAATAGGCACCAAATTGCCAATATGGAGGCTATCTGCCGTAGGGTCAAAGCCAATATAGCCGGTAGTAATTTCTTTTTTCAACTGCTCTTCCGTACCAGGCATTATATCCTGTATCATTCCCCGCCATTGCAGTTCTGTTATTAAATTTTGCATGATAAACCGTTGCGTTTGAGTAAATATTTTTGCAAATGTGCTTACAAAAAATGAGAAATAAATTCTGTTTACCTAATTTGTTCGCTATGTGTAGAACTTTGGCAAGCAAAATTATTTTTAAGGATTGTTCGAAAAACGAAGACTGGTTATGGCCTTGAATAAACAGTGCTTAAAATTTCCCCTGGCAGCCGTTAAGAAATCAAGCAAGCCCGGCCTGCGCCATTCGGGCTGGCCCGCCCGGCTGACGCTGGTCGGACGGGCTTAATTTTTTTTGTCACTTTTTTTTATTAACCTGACCCAAAAATATCTTAAGAAAAAAGTAAACAGATGCTAGCTCAAAATTGTAAAAACTTTGCGAACAAAATATTTAATCTTGTTATTTTTTTATATTGTTTATTAACAATCGTCAACTTATAAAAGATAGTGGCTATCCTTACTTCAAACCTGGTTTTTTGCTCAAAAAAAAAGGTTTCCGGCAATTAATGTGCGGTAGAGGTAGGTTAAACATTTAAAAAACATCTTTACATAATTTGACTTACTTATTCATAGTGTGCCTAAAAAAATTCATAAAAAAGAAGGTTATTACCTGTTTAATAACTGCATGTTTTTATATTAACGCAAATCCCTTTGCTTAAACCGAAGCAAAATCTATTTATTTTGAGTTGGGGGGTGCAGGGCTCGCAACTATCAATTACGATATGCGTTTTTAAAATAAAGAGGGTGGTTTTGGCGGAAAGGTAGGGATTGGCGGCTTTTCGGCAGATAGCACAAGTGCCTTGTTTGTGCCCATTGGGCTAAATTATTTGCCGGGTAAAGATGATAGAAACTATTTTGAAGTGGGGGGTGGAATAACCATTGTATCTATTTCTGAAGAAGTACTTTCTAGTGATGAAAGTAATTTTACTTCTACTTTTGGGAATGCTTATTTTGGTTACCGATTGCAACCAAAAAATGGTGGATTTCTTTTTAGAGCTGGTATTACACCCATTTTTACTAAGATGGTTTTGTACCATACCGGGCTGGTATTTTTTTAAATATAAATTTTAATCGGGGATTGCCGCTATATTAAAGTGTTTGCAATTTTCGATTTTCTAATTCCCCACCATTAAAGGGGGCAGGAGTGGTTGGTATTTGATTACATTGCAGTTGAAAATCCTTTACAACTTTCAATTGCATCGTAGCCAGGCATTTAAAAAAAATGGTTGTTCGGTAAACTTAGTGGAAATATCTTTTTACAAGTTTGCCAGTATTTATTTTAGAACTGTATTGGTAAGCATTGATTAAAAAAACTTAGCACTCAAAATCACTGATTGTACTAAGTAAACTGAAGAACTAAAAAATTACGTCAAAAATAGATCACTATTACTGTAGCCAAAAAATCACCTCAACTTTACCTTTATTTATTTTGTAATCTCACAACAATTTTAACAGTAAATGCTGGGTGTAACTTATATACGCCGGTATTTAAAATGATAAGCAGCCTTTTTAACCAAAAACACCTCTTAAAAACCATGGCGGGCAAATCTTATTAAACAGAAAATGAGTTTTGCCAATTTAGCTTTAAATTTGGTAAAGAGTTTTAAAATTATTAGTATATAATAAAGCACAATTTACTTTTGCAAAATTCGTTTTGCTTATTAAGAATAGCCCGATACAAAATTTAAATACCCCCGGAAAAAACATATATGAACCCCAAATTAACTGCACTTTTATTGAGCTTACTATTTTTTCAATATGTTAGTATAGCTCAATTCCGTAAATATTCTAACGAATTTTTAAATATTGGCGCAGGCGCAAGAGGACTTGCAATGGGCAGTGCCCAGGTAGCTTCTGCAGATGATGGCACGGCAGGCTATTGGAACCCGGCCGGGCTTGCCGGAGTTAAAGATGACCCCTCTATAAACGTAATGCATGCCGAATATTTTGCAGGTATTGGCAAATTTGATTATGCTTCTATTGCATTACCAATGCTGGATAATAACCGCACATTGGGCGTATCACTATTAAGGTTTGCGGTAGATGATATACCCAATACCTTGTTTTTGCTGGAGCCTGATGGACGGCCCAATTTCAATAATATTCAAAGTTTTTCGTCGGCAGATTATGCCTTGTTGTTATCCTACGCAAAAAGTGTACGGGAGGATGAAAATTTCCGGTTTAGCTACGGTGTAAACGCAAAAATAATTCACCGCAAGGTGGGGAGTTTTGCCAGTGCCTGGGGTTTTGGGATAGATGCAGGCATTCAAATACAGGGTTCCAACTGGCGTTTTGGAGCTGTTGCAAGAGATTTAACTACCACATTTAATGCGTGGTCTTTTAAATTTACAGATAGAGAAAAAGAAAAACTATACCTCACCAACAATGACATTCCGGTAAAGTCATCAGAAATAACAGCACCCCGTTTGGTACTAGGCGGTGGATACAATTTTAATATCGGCAACTCCGTAAAACTATTGGCAGAGGCCAATTTAAATATGACGTTTGATGGGCAGCGAAACACTGTTTTTAGTGGAAAAACAGTTAGTATTGATCCAAGCATGGGCTTAGAAGCCTCTATCAACGACGCTTTTTTTATAAGGGCTGGTGTTACCAATTTTCAAAAAGCATTGGCAGTTGGGGATTCAATGAATGTTAAGAAAGTATGGATTTATCAGCCAAGTATAGGAGCAGGTTTTAGAATTAACAACGTAACCATAGATTATGCTTATGCTAACCTGGCAAATCAATCTAGTCCTCTTTATACACATGTATTTTCATTACGTTTCAATCTTGCAAAAAGGCAATAATAACAATTACACTCAATTTTAACATACCATAATGAGAAACATATTCATCGCCATTTTTATATTTACTACCTGTGCAGCTAATGCTCAAATTAATAATAGCTGGATCAATTATAACAGAACTTATTATAAATTTAAGGTAGGCAAAAGTGGACTATGTCGCATTAACCAGGCACAGTTGGTAGCAGCAGGGTTAGGCAATACTCCAGCAGAATATTTTCAACTTTGGCGAAATGGAGAAGAAGTTCGCATTTTTACCTCGGTTGCAAGCGGACCATTCTCTAGCAGCGATTATATTGATTTTTGGGGTAAAATGAATGATGGCATACCAGACAAATCTTTATACCGCAAGGCAGGGTTTCAACTTAGTGATAGTTTTAGCATTCACTCAGATACAGCAGCTTATTTTATTACTGTAAATGCAATTGCAGGCAACCTTAGGTACACAAACGCACCAAACAATGCAGCAGCTAATACACTAACTGCCGAGCCTTATTTTATGCGCAAGGTAAATATGGTTTATAAAAATCAGTACAACCGTGGTTTAGCAGTTTTGGTAGGCGAATATGTATATTCGTCCTCTTATGATATTGGCGAAGGATGGACAAGCCTCGATGTTTACCCTTGTTGTGATATTTTTAAACAATTCAACAATTTAAATGTGTACACAGCAGGCCCTGCAGATGGCTTATCGCTCTATGTTTCGGCATTTGGCAACGCACTTAATACCAGAAACCTACGGGTAAAATTTTTCAACAATATTGTTGCCAATACACCCATGAATTTTTTTGATACGGTAAAAAAGACTTTCAGTAATTTACCCTTATCCTTATTGCAAAGTCCAGATTACCTGTTAGTAGCTACAAACGGCACTTCTACCAATATTAACGACAGAATTGTTGTTGCTGAATTGGCCATTACCTATCCTGCGTTTTTTAAATTTAACAACGAAAAAAATTTTTATTTTGATTTGCCAGCCAATGCCGCAGGCAATTTTGTGGTAATCGAAAATTTTAATAATGGCGGCATACAACCTATTTTGTATAGCATTAATGATGGTAAAAGGTATAAAGGAGATATCAGCGAAGCAGGTAAAGTAAAATTTGCATTGCCGCCCTCAGCAGATGCCAAAAGAAATTTTTTGCTGATAAGTGAAGATGCGGGCAATATTGCTACAGTAAATGGTATCGAAACCCGGAATTTTATTAATTACAGCCTACCAGTAAACCAAGGCAATTATCTCATAATTACCAATACAGTTTTATTTAATGATGGCAATGGGGTAAATTATGTAGATGAATACAAGAAATACAGAGAAAGTGCTGTAGGTGGCAGTTTTAAACCAGTTGTAATTTCAATTGATGAATTAACTGATCAGTTTGCATTTGGTATTAAAAAGCATCCGCTTGCTGTAAGAGATTTTATAAGATACGCCTTTCAGCAATACACTCCCAAACCAGCATATGTATTCATAATAGGCAGAGGGTTAACCTCTATCGAATACAAACAAAATGAAACAGATCCTTTTACAGAGAAACTAGATCTTGTGCCTACTTATGGCTGGCCCGCCTCCGATGTGTTGCTTGCCTGCGAACAAGGCAAAAATGTACCCCTTGTGCCAATAGGCAGGTTATCTGTAATAAATGGAACCGAAATTAAATACTACCTCAATAAAGTAATTGAGTACGAGCAAGCACAGCGTAGCAACAGCCAAACCATTGCAGATAAAGAATGGATGAAAAGAACTATACATGTAATTGGAGGCGCCAATGCTAGCGAAAATGAACAGTTTAGAGGGTACATGGATAATTACAAAAGAATTGTTGAAGATACCCTGATGGGTTCCCATGTAGAAACATTTGAAAAGGTTTCTTCCTCTTCTGTAGAACAGGCAAATGGAGAGCGTATTCAACAACTTATAAATGAAGGTTTAAGTGAGATGGTCTATTTTGGGCACTCATCTGCCAATACCCTCGCTTTTAACCTTACCAGCCCGGAGTTATTTAACAACCAGGGTAAATATCCATTTTTTACCGTAAGTGGCTGTAGTGCAGGTAACTTTTTTACGTTTGATAAATTAAGATTATCTGGCAACATGTCTATTTCAGAAAAATATGTATTGGCAGATAAACGAGGCAGCATTGGCTTTTTAGCTAGTACGCACCTTGGTATCCCTCCATTTTTAAATTTTTACAATACCCAGCTTTTTAACGCCATGTCCAGAGATATGTATGGAAGTACCATTGGCAAGCAAATACAGCGGGTTTTACAAAACCTTGGCAGCAATCCACAAACATTAGACTACTATACCAGAATTCATTTAGAAGAAATGAACCTGCATGCAGACCCTGCAATTAAAGTAAATTCATTTGCATTGCCAGATTATGCAATTGAAGCTCCACAGGTAAAAATAGCCCCGTCCATTGTTACAGTTGCAGACCAAAGCTTTTCGCTACAGGTAAAAATGTTTAATTTAGGCAGGGCCGTATCAGACTCAATTTTAATAACCATTAGAAGAAAATTACCCAATGATACTGTTCAGGTTTTGTATCGTCAATTAATGCCGGGTATAAAAAATGCAGATTCATTGTTTATAAACGTACCAGTAAATGCGCTTACAGATAAGGGGCTAAATGTTATTACTATTACACTAGACGAGGGAAACAGGGTAAATGAATTATCTGAAATGAACAACACACTTATTCGTGAATTTTATATTTTTGAAGATGAAATCAGGCCATCTTTCCCGTACAATTACTCCATTGTAAATAAGCAGAACATTAAGTTTGCCGCATCCACCTCTAACCCGTTGGGCAGCCAACGACAATACTTGATGGAACTAGATACAACCAATCTTTTTAACTCGCCTTTTAAAAAACAATATAACAATACAGGAGCCGGTGGTTTAATAGAGTTTACACCCACCAACCTAACTTTTACCGATAGTACCGTTTATTATTGGAGAACCTCCATGGTTCCCATAAATAACACAGCACCAATTTGGAATAATCACTCTTTTATTTACCTGCCAAATGGTGGTAGCGGTTTTAATCAATCTCATTTTTATCAACATAAAAAAAGTGTTTACAGCAGTAATATTACGCTTGATGATGACCGAGAATATAGGTTTAAACAATTAAACAGAACCTTACAAATAAAAACAGGTTTGTATCCTTATACCGAGTACGACAGAATTAGTGTAATTCTGGATTTTGATCAGTATGAACAGTATGGTTGCAGATATTCAACCCTTCAGTTTTTGGTGTATGATACCATAAATTTTAAACCAATTACAAACTTTAATACGGCTGGTCAGGGGCGTTTTGGTAGCTGGCCGGTATGCCAAACCCGACCAGGTGGCTTCAGGTATATTTTTGAATTTCCTTATGATAATGCGTTGTTTAGAAAAAGAGCAATGGATTTTATAGATAGTATTCCCAGTGGATATTATGTATCAATTACCAACCTTGGCCTTACCTCCAATACAGCATTTATAAATACCTGGAAAGCAGATACAGCTACACTTGGTGCTGGAAATTCGCTTTACCATAAGCTAAAATCTATTGGTTTTACTACTATTGATAGCTTTACTAAAAATCTTCCATTCATCTATTTTTATAGTAAAAACAACCCTTCCTATACGCCAAAGCAAATAATGGGAGAAACAGAAGCCGCCCAACTTGCAGGCAATTTTGTAGTAAGGCCAAAGCACAAATCCGGCACTATAGAGTCGCCCATATTTGGGCCGGCAAAAAAATGGAATTCACTTAGGTGGTATGGCACTTCTAAAGATTTGTTACCGAGAGATTCAGTAAAAATTGAAATATACGGAATACAACAAAATGGCATGGTTGATTTGGTAGATAGCGTACGCAACCCTATAGGTAATAAGCCTTTATTGATTGATGCTATTAAATATCCATATTTAAAGTTAAAAATGCAAAACATAGATGAAACCTATGCCACTCCAAACCAACTAAACTTATGGCGTATTAATGCAGATTATGTACCCGAAGGAGCCGTAGCACCTAACCTTGTTTTCCGCATGAGAGATTCTGTAGAACAAGGAGATAAAATTGATTTTGCACTGGCCTTTAAAAACATCAGCCCGGTTAATTTCGATAGCCTTCGTATTAAGTTTATCATCACCAAAAGAGATAACCAGCAAGACACTATCATTTTACCTAAAAAGAAAGCGCTGCAGGCAGGCGATACACTTATTGTTAGCTATTCAATTGATACCAAAAAATACCCAGGCATTAACACCCTTAATGTAATTGTTAATCCAGATTATGCACAACCTGAACAATACACTTACAATAATTTTTTATTAAAAGACTTTTTTGTAATTGAGGATAAAAAGAATCCCTTACTAGATGTTACTTTTGATGGAGTACATATTTTAAACAGGGATATTGTAGCAGCCAAACCATCTGTATTGATAAAATTGAAGGATGAAAACAGGTTTATGTCCTTGGGCGATACATCAATATTAGAGGTGAATGTGCGCTATCCGGACGGTAACCTGCGCCGGGTTTATTTTAGTGATACCATGCGGTTTACACCTGCCTCAACAGGTAGTGCAGATAATACCGCCACTATTAATTACCTGCCACATTTTACAGAAGATGGAGAGTATGAATTTATTGTGTCTGGTAAAGATGTTGTAGGTAATAAGGCGGGCAATGTACAGTATAAAGTAACATTTACCGTTATTAACAAGGCAATGATTAGCAACCTGCTCAATTATCCCAATCCATTTACAACCTCTACCGCATTTGTATTTACCATTACCGGTAGCGAAATACCACAAAACATGCGAATACAAATTTTAACCATTACCGGTAAAATAGTAAGAGAAATTACAAAGAACGAATTGGGCGATATTCATGTTGGTACCAATATAACCGATTTTAAGTGGGATGGTACAGATATGTTTGGGCAAAAATTAGCCAATGGTGTTTATCTATACAGGGTACTTACCAACCTTAACGGAAAATCGTTAGAAAAATATAAAGCAGATGGCGACAATACAGATAAGTACTTTAAGGCAGGTTACGGTAAAATGTACCTGATGCGGTAATATAGTTATTTGTGTTTATTTAAATTTATACTAAAAAAAGGGTTGCTTAATAAGCAGCCCTTTTTTTGTTTTATAAGTAATCAATGCGTAATATTAATGATAACACCTATGTAGTTGTAGCAGCATGCCCGGCTGTCATACAATTTTATCCGGGCATAAAAATCAAAATTAGTAATACTTTATCAACTAAGTTTGCGGCCATTAAACCCAGGTTTTATAGTTGGATAGTTTGAAATATTTTCCGGATATTTTCCTGTTTAAAACAACAGCCGATTGTGCGTTTAAAAATTACTCAACAGTACAATCTGTATAGCAGGTGCAAATAGTGATAGATTTTTAAGTGCAAAAGGTGGGTTAAAATGGATATACTTTTATTAAAATGGCTAAAAAGATAGATCAAAAAATTGCAATTCAATTTGCACCGCAACAATTACTAGATGGTAATTTTTTATGGCTTCTCCAAATTACCAAAGAGGCCGAGAAAACTACTTACGATACATTTCAGTTTGATGCCAATGGTATAAAAACCTGCTTAAGCTCATTACACAAACCTACCAAAGAAATATTAAACGAATTTACTTCTGATATGCTGGAAAAAACCGGCATTACCTTAAAATTAAAATATAAAACAGGCCGCTCCGGGCTTGATTATGAACAATTTTACAGCAATGCAATGGAAAGAGAATTGCACAGCAAGTTTGTAAGGCTGAAACCATTTTTTACTACCATAAAATGGTACCAGAAAATATGGATTAAAAGTGGTAAGGCAGTAACAGCACCCTGTAGTTTTAGTACCTATACACCTCAATTAGCATTTGAAGTTATTACCAAAAATGATGAGTTTTTTGTGCAGCCTAAAATAGTACTCAACGGTACAGGGTATAATTTACAGGAGTTTAACCGCTATTATTTTTGCCTAGAAAATAACCACGAGTATTTTGTACTGGGTTACAGGGATAGTAAAACGCTCGACTGGTTTGAGGATGCCAATTCACAGCAATACAGCAATGATTCTACTGCATTAATAACCAATATATTGGCTCCATTAGAAGAAAATTATACCGTAAACCGCAATAATCATTTTGAGCAAAACCTGGTAGAGACCGTACCTGTAAACAGGGTAATGTTGAGTGAAATTAGTGGCTCATTTTTAGTACTTACCCCGCAATGGATGTACGATGGCTTTATTACAGATGGCAAGTGGGTAAAAAGCTTTGAGGTAACAAAAACCGGTACAGTCTATTTAATAAAAAGAAATAAAGAAGCAGAGCAAAAATTTATTAAAATACTGCAGGATTTACATCCCAATTTTATAAAACAATTTAACGGCTATTATTACCTCTCCTTTGCAGATGCCCAAAGAAAGCAATGGTTTTTAAAAGTGTATCATTTTTTGCTGGAGCAAAATATACAAGTGCTTGGTATGGATATGCTGCAACATTTTAGGTATAGCAGCCATAAAGCAACCTCTACCTTTATTATAGAAGATAATAAAAAAGAGACACTGAAAGTAACTTTTACACTTGCCTTTGGAGAAGAGCAAATACCGCTGGGCAGTTTACAAAAAATGGTGTTGAATGGCCAAAAAGCCATTTTGCTAAAAGATGGTTGCCTGGGTATTTTAAACGACGATTGGCTAAAGAAATACAGTACCATTATTAAACATGGTAAAATAAATAACAATCAAATTGAAATAGCCCGCTGGCTGGCACTTACAGAAGAAAAGACAGATGTATCTGCACAAGTTTTAAGGCCTGTAATTAATATGGACTGGTGGCGAAAATGGCAATTGTGGCAACAGGAAGAAACTGTTTTGTTTGCTATACCACCAACAGTTAATGCCACTTTACGCCAATACCAGCAAAAAGGGTTTGAATGGTTAATTTTATTAGCAGAAGCTGGTGCCGGCGCCTGCCTTGCAGATGATATGGGCCTGGGTAAAACCTTACAAACAATCAGCTTTTTTGCCTACAGGTTACAACAATCGGCTAAAGAAAAATACCTGATTGTTTGTCCGGCATCGTTAATATACAACTGGGTGCAGGAGCTGCAAAAGTTTACACCACATATAAAATCTGTAGTGTACCATGGGCCACAGCGCAATATAGAAGATGTAACCAATAAAGATAACCAGGTAATAATAACAACCTACGGCACATTGCGGAGCGATATTGATAAAATTTCTGAAACCTGGTTTAATGTAGCAGTAATAGATGAAAGCCATAACATAAAAAATCCGGCAGCTATCATTACCAAAGCTGTTAACCAAATAAGAGCTGTTATGAGGATAGCTTTGAGCGGAACACCTGTAATGAACAATACTTTTGATTTATATGCACAGCTAAATTATTTACTGCCTGGCATGTTTGGTAACAGAGAGTTTTTTAAACGGGAATATGCCGACGCTATAGACAGGGATCATAATGAGGATAAAATTGCTGCATTACAAATACTTACAGCTCCCTTTATTTTACGCCGTACTAAAGAGCAGGTAGCTACAGACTTACCAGAAAGAACGGAATCTGTACTTTGGTGTGAGATGGGAGACCGGCAGCAATTGGCTTACGATACTATAAGGGATAGCGTAAGAAATAGTATTTTTTTAGAAATAAAAGATAATAATAAGGCAATAAGCGGTTTAAACCTACTCAATGCAATGCTTAAATTACGACAGGCATGCAATAGTTGTGCCCTGCTAAAAGATGAGGATAGCTTGAGTACAGACTCAGTAAAGCAAGAGGTTTTAATAGAAGAATTACTTAATATTATACCCAACCATAAGGCACTGGTTTTTTCACAATTTACCACTATGCTAAATTTACTGGAGCCAGCTTTAAAAAAACATAAAATACCCTTTTGCAGGCTCGATGGCAGTACACCAATAGCGCAGCGGCAGCAGTTAGTAAATGATTTTCAGCAACCAAATTCGGCAGCAAAAGTATTTTTAATAAGTTTAAAGGCTGGCAATGCCGGACTAAACCTTACGGCTGCAGATTACGTATTTATATTTGACCCATGGTGGAATACCGCTGTAGAGCAGCAAGCAATAGACAGAACACACCGTATAGGACAAACAAAAAATGTATTTGCTTACAAAATGATCTGCAAAGGCACCATTGAAGAAAAAATAATGCTTTTACAACAAAAAAAGAAAAAATTAGCTTCAGATTTAATTAGCGAAGAAGAAGGTTTTGTAAAAAACCTTACGCAGGAAGATATAGCATTCTTATTTAGCACATAAATGTAAAAAGCAGGATGGTAATATTTTATTAATAACTATTTTTACATTTAAAATTTAATTTAATTAGTTCTATTTGGTTATCAAATTAGTTTATAACACAATATTTTTTTACAACAAAATACAACGTACTATTTTTCCGTTTAAACTTTTAGTTTAATTGGGTAATAACAAATTTAATTGTGCATTTATTAATTGAGTTTATATTGATGTTTTAAATGAAAATAAAAAATATGATCCGAAGCTTTTTAAGTATCCTCTTTTTATATATCCTGGTTCCTATAATTATTGTACCATTCTTATCTGTAAAGTTTGGAAATTTTTATGGCCTTTTTGGTAGTCTTTTTTATTACATGGGCTTATTAATTGCAAAATTTAAACATTGGATATTTTTACCGATACCCATAATTTTTTGTTTGTGGTATTGGGTAACTTTTGGGTTTGGCACAAGAGATTATGTTACTATTTTCTTTGTGTGCATGATGGCAGCAGTTTTTTTTCAGGAAATATCCTTCATAATAAACAAGCTAATTAATAAAGTACTACCTGAGCAGGAGCAAAATCTCGATTATGATAATAAAATTGAATTAATGAATCAGCAGATAGCCCTTTATAAAAAAACACATCCAATGGATAAAATTACACAGGATGTGATTGAAAAGATTAGAACAGATATTTTTTTCAACTAATGTACTGCCCTTATTTTAGCTTACTGTTGTACCATACTGTAATTTTTTATGCTTGTTAAAAAGCTAATCTTCCTTTCGCTTGTTGCATTTTGTACCTGGCTGGCAATTGCCACCCGTACGCATAGCCAATGGTTTTATCCAATAGTGACAAAATATGGAGGCGATACTATCTGGGCAGCTATGTTCTTATTTTTATTAAGAGTTTTTTTTACTAAAATTTTATTATGGAAACTGGCATTATTTGGATACGCACTTGGGGTAGCTGATGAAATATTACAACTATACCAGGCACCCTGGGTACAAGCTATCAGGCAAACAAAATTAGGCGGTCTGCTGCTCGGCTTTGGATTTTTGTGGAGCGATATAGTATGCTATGCAATAGGTATTTGTATTGCATGTGTAGTAATACTGGTAATAGAAAAACAATTGCCAAACAGTATAAATCAATCAGTTGTAACATAATACAACTATACATTTGCTACCAACCTGCAAGGTAAAAATAAAGGGAATGATAATATTGCTAACTCTCAAACAGATCAATAGCATACAGATGGCACATTCTTATGTATTTGATAAATAAAATTTCAGAAATCCTTACCAGTATCAGTTAACAAGTGTTATAAAGTGACGAATTTCGCAAATTAAAACTAGACATATAAGGCCGAAAGGCTTGAATTTGAGTAGCCGTAGGTGCAACCCATTGTTATGTGGATTGTAATGAATGGGCAGTCCAATACCGAAATCAATCGGCACAGGTCGGCATTTACTAAATGCCTTTTCTCCCGTCCGAACTGCGTTCAGCCGGGCGGGCTTTGCCATCGCACATAATTTCGGCCAGCACATCCCGATAGCTATCAAGGATTTTATAGTTTCTGTTTGTTTTAGCCAAAGATTATGCAAACATAGTTTCAAATTTAGGGTTGATAAAATTGTTCCACCTATACTAAATTTAATTATGGCGGCATTTATTTCAAAATATTTTAAATTTATAAAATGCTCAGTTAATCTAAATATAACGGCAAAAAATCTTCTGCCATAATAAATTTTAGCCGGGTAACCTGTTATCCCTGGCATCTAACCCTGAAAGGGTTCAATTTAAATAGCCGTGGGTGAAACCCATGGATATAGAGTTTAAGACCACAAATGGCCAACCCCGAAGGGGTTGAACATTTGTATTATCGTAAATATTTGTCATCAAATTCAATCCTTTTTTCTATCAGTAAACGTATGAATTTAGCACTGTTCACCCCTGAAGGGGTTGGCAAGATGAGGTAATAATCTTTGTAGCCCATGAGTTTCAGCCACGGCTATTACTATTAAACCCCTTTGGGGTTTGTTCTACAATATTTACAATAATGAGATCGCTTCATTTTAACGAAGAGGTTGCCATTCCCACCAATTGTGTTAGATGAATAAAATGTATTAGCAATACAAGTGCAGTAAACACTACAATGTGGTAGTGTTAACAATACTAAAACTTACGCCTAATATTTTAGAAGGGAGGAGTCAGTCATAAAAATTCCTTGCACTTTAATACAATAGATATAGTAATTGTAAACTCGACTTTAGATTTAAATAACTAAAATAAATTACAGCTATAAAATTCCTTAATAGCTATCGGGAGCCTATAATGAAAATATATTTGGTATTACTGGTATATTTCAATAACCCCAACGTGGTTCATTCTCTACAGGGTTGTTATATCCTAAAAGTTTTATTCCCCGGATTTTACCCATTGCTATAAACATTTAACCCTTGCAGGTTATTTATCAACCATTTTAATTTGCTAATGATCAGGAGTTCTAAATGTAGTAGTATAGCTAATTTAAAATCGGGCAGAAAAATAAAAAAGCCTTGCTATACTGATTTTACCAGTACAACAAAGCCATTTTACAGTATTAATTTAAAAGTATTGCTTAAGCTAAATCTATATCTTTCTCCATCATTTCTTTTACCAATGCTGCCAAATCATATTTTGGTATCCAGCCAAGTTTTGTTCTGGATTTAGTTGCATCACCAATTAATAATTCTACCTCTGTAGGGCGAAAGTATTCAGGATCTACTGCTACTACATTTTTACCAACCGGCAATTGATACAACGGATTACTACAAGATAAAACACTACCTATTTCGGTAACACCTTCTCCGGAAAATTCGAGCGTTACGCCTACCTCTCCAAAGGCAAGTTTAATAAAATCCCTTACAGTAGTAGTAATACCAGTTGCAATTACAAAATCTTCTGCTACATCTTGTTGAAGAATGCGCCACATAGCTTCTACATAATCTTTTGCATGGCCCCAATCTCTTCTTGCATCCAAATTACCAAGAAATAATTTTTCCTGCTTTCCTTTTACAATTGAAGAAACGGCTCTTGTTATTTTCCTGGTTACAAATGTTTCGCCTCTTAACGGACTTTCGTGGTTAAATAAAATTCCATTACAAGCATACATACCGTAAGCTTCTCTATAGTTTACAGTAATCCAATATGCATATAATTTTGCAACTGCATAAGGGCTGCGGGGATAAAATGGTGTTGTTTCGCTTTGCGGTACTGCTTGCACTAAACCATATAGCTCTGAGGTACTTGCCTGATAAATACGGGTCTTTTTTTCTAACCCTAAAATACGGATTGCTTCCAGCAAACGAAGTGTACCAATACCATCTGCATTGGCTGTGTATTCCGGCTCATCAAAGCTTACTTTTACATGGCTCATTGCTGCCAGGTTATATATCTCATCTGGCTGTGTTTCCTGTATAATACGGATGAGGTTGGTACTGTCTGTCATATCGCCATAATGCAATTGAAAGCGTACATTTTTTTCATGCGGATCCTGATACAAATGGTCTATACGCTGCGTATTAATTAAAGAAGATCTTCTTTTAATACCATGTACTTTGTAACCTTTTTCTAATAAAAGATCTGCAAGATAGGCTCCATCTTGCCCTGTAACACCTGTGATAAGTGCTGTTTTTGTAGTTGTACTCATAAAATAATAACTATGCTTTTTTGGGGTTAATAAAATAAGACTGAAATAAATTTATTGCTTTTGTAAAAAATCCTGGTATGCCAGTTTAATTCCTTCCTCTAACTCAATTTTATGCTTCCAGCCATGGCTGTGAAGTTTACTTACATCCATTAATTTTCTTGGTGTGCCATCAGGCTTGCTGCTATCAAATATAAGATTACCGGTAAAACCAACTATTTTTTGTACCAATCCGGCTAAATCTGCAATGCTTAAATCTTCTCCGGTTCCAATATTAACGAGCGCTTGTTCATTGTAGTTTTCCATTAAAAAAAAGCAAGCTTCAGCAAGGTCATCGGCATATAAAAATTCTCTTTTAGGCGTACCGGTTCCCCAAACTACCGCTTCTGTTGCATTACTCATTTTTGCCTCATGCATTTTGCGAATAAGGGCTGGTAAAACATGTGAGTTGTTAAGATCATAATTGTCACCAATCCCATACAAATTAGTGGGCATTACACTTATAAAATTACAGCCATATTGGCTACGGTAGGCCTCACAGAGTTTGATACCAGCTATTTTTGCAATAGCATAAGGCTCATTGGTTTGCTCTAATAATCCTGTTAAAAGGTATTCTTCTTTCATTGGCTGAGGTGCCATTTTTGGATAAATACAACTACTGCCAAGAAACATAAGTTTAGTCACTTTTTCTATAGCAGCCGCATGAATAATATTAGACTCTATCATTAAATTTTCATACAAAAAATCTGCACGGTAAGTATTATTGGCTTGAATTCCGCCAACTTTTGCAGCAGCTAAAAAAACATAGTCTGGTTTTTCGGTTGCAAAAAAATCATTTACTGCTGCCTGATTTCTTAAATCGAGTTCAGCAGAACTGCGGGTTATAATATTTTCATATCCTTTGGCTATAAGGTTTCTAACTATTGCGCTGCCAACCATACCTCTGTGACCAGCTACATATATTTTACTTTTTAATTCCATTTTTAAGTTTTAGTGTATAGTAATTTTATTAAACTTGTTAAAAGATTAGGTAGATTTTTTAATGGATTGTTGGAAAAGTAATGACTAACTAATTTTTAATCTTGTACGTTTAACAGTTACACTACACATATTTAATACTGCGAATGTAGTAACGTTAAAAAATAAAGAATCTTGTAAAAGAGTGATTAAAAATTTATTATGCAATAATCTTGCAAAGCTGTCAACTTTATAGTGTGCTACACCATGTATTTGATATTGATTTCTTAAAACCGATATTTTAGTACGTAAAGCCTGTAATTATTAATAATTTGTTATTAAAATTACAGATTGCGAAAATAGGTTATTTAGCTATAAGTACCAATTATACGATTTTATAAGCAATGAAAAAGCTTTTATTAAAGGCAGTTTTACATAGCATTTTAAAGCAAGGAGTTACTTATTTATCAGCTCAAGTGTTTTATTAATTGTAATATCCTGTGTGTTTAATACTTCAAAAAAACCCTCATTTCTCCATACCTGCCTTGCAATTGCTGCTTTTAATCTAAGCTTTACAATTCCCTTTTGCATTAATACGGCTTCAGGTGAGCTAGTGGAATCTTTAGCAGCCATTTGAGAGAATGCCAGCCAATC
>JBBQTZ010000072.1:0-18411 GCA_038234405.1 Chitinophagales bacterium | reverse complement strand
GAGCAAACCAATATTCTAAAAGATTTAAACAGGTACAACATGCAAAGTGAAATAAGCAAAAAGGCCCAGAAAATACTTTCTTTAAGTCCGTTGATAATGAAGCGGCTGCCCTCTAAAAAAGTAATGCTGGTGCCGGTAAGTTTTACGTTGTATTGGGCGGTATCAAATAGTTCATTTGCTCTTTTTTCTATACCAGCAAGCATTTCTGGTAATTTTAAGGTGCCTACATCTGCCATATTTACGCTTACCCTTGTGCTTTGCCTGGACGAGTCCATAAAAGATGTGAGCATTTTAGAAAGACTATTCTTGTTGCTGTTGCTGTCATTTTTTGCAGGCCGCAGGTATTCGCCCACAAAAGCACCATCAAACATATTGGGCATTTGATAATTGGCTGAATCACCATCATAAAAAGCCTGCTTAGCAAATTTTAAACCTTCGGCAATGCTAAGCGGCCGGTTCATATTGGGCTGATTGGCTATGTATTGAGAGAGTGTATCAATTTTATCAAAAACTGTAAGGGCCCTTGTGCCTGTTAGGCCATTTCGTCTTTTGGTATCTACCACAATCTCAAGTGGCATTACACCCTTAAAGTTTTTTTCAAAAAATGTAAGATCGGTGTATAGTTTGTCGGTTTTGGGTAAATCATCTACTATAAATGCAACTGTTTTAAGCCGGAATATACCGGCAACGGAGACTATTAATACCAATGATGTAATAATGTAAACAGTTTTTTTATGGTTCATTACCCATCTTTCTATCATCAGCAAAAAATTGATTACCCATTTATTATCCAGGTATTTTGTTTGAGCTGCTTTGGGCGGAGGTAAATAGCTAAGTACCGCTGGCAGTAAAATAAAAGAGATAAAAAAGATGAGCATTATACTTGTCCCTGCCACAACACCAAACTCTTTTAAAATAGCACTGCTGGTAAAGGCAAATACAGCAAAGCCAATAGCAGCGGTAATATTACAGAATAACGTTACTACCCCCATTTTACTCACCATCTCTATTAAAGCTTTGTTTTTATCTTTACCAGCCAGGTAAGATGTATGGTATTTATTAATAAAATAGATACAGTTGGGAATGCCAATTACCACTACAAGCGGTGGCGTAAGGGCTGTAAGCAGTGTAATTTTGTAACCACACAAATACAATACTCCCACGCTCCATATTACCCCAAAAAGCACTACCAGCAACGATATTATGGTAGTACTGCCTGAGCGAAAAAATAATAATAATATTAATGTGCTCAATGCAAGCGAACCTATTAAAAAAAACTTCATTTCTTTTTGAATACGGTCGCCAACAATGGTACGGATAAGCGGCAGACCACTGATATGTGTTTCAATATTGGTAGCAGTTTCATAGCTTTTGGTACAAGCTAAAATATCCTGAATAATTTTACTTCGCTTTGGTGAGTTTAAAGAATCTTTATTAATGCCAACAGCCATCAAATAGCTATTACTCCCCTGGTTATACAGCAGCGATTTATAAAAAGGAAGAGTATAAAGAACAGCTTTAGCACTGTCTATTTCAGCCTGGGTTGTAATGCTATCGCTAAAAATTCTAACGGCATCTAACTTTTCAGTCAACTCATTTTTTTGCAGATTAATAGCCGATGGTACACTTAATACACTACTAACATTGGGCACTTGTTTAATTTGCTCCTGCAGATGGGTGTAGGCTTTAAAATTTTTCAGCTCAAAAAAATTTTCCAACTGTACTGCTATCACCAGTACATTTCCATCGTCTCCAAACTTTTCACGAAAAGCTACATAATCTTTGTACTTAGGGTTATCAGTAGGGATCGCCCTCGCAAAATCGTAACTTAATTTTACTTTACTGGCGAAAAAACCCATAACTGCCGTAGCAGTAAATAATCCAATTAGCAATACTAAACGGTATTTTATAACAAACCTTGCTAAACGTGACCACATAGAAATTTAATAAATGATAATGAATTAATTGATACCTATAAATTTGGCCTTAATCAATTTTGCAAAAAATATAGTAAACAAAGCAAAAGAATGTTGTGCCCGGCTTAAGTTTACCTATTATCCTTCATTGGCAAATAGGATGCTGTTATTAAATTCTTTTGATAAAAGATTTTAACAATAACTCTTACACTTTACAACTTTACCGGGCCTTTACCAAACAATTGGTAACCATACTTGCACACCGATTTACTAAAAAAACTACATTCAGGTGCAAAGAAAACATTTTTGCATGGCTTTAAATATAATCATTGCTTTATTGTTGCTTACTTTTAATTTCTTAATAACAAAAAGAGATTTCTTCTATTATCGGAATTAAGCATGACACATAAAACCAAGGGCATAGTTCTGCGAAGCATCAAATATGGTGAAACCAGTTTGGTTGTTACTGTTTTTACCGAATTATTTGGCGTACAAACCTATATGGTAAACGGCGTGAGATCATCTAAAAAATCATCCTCTAAAGCAAACCAGTT
Organism: Chitinophagales bacterium; assembly: GCA_038234405.1. Taxonomy (GTDB): domain Bacteria; phylum Bacteroidota; class Bacteroidia; order Chitinophagales; family Chitinophagaceae; genus Ferruginibacter. Next base: position 15,941 of record JBBQTZ010000072.1, on the reverse strand, counting down.
GCAGCCAGGTGCTATTCTCGATTTAATGGTATATCACAGCGATCAAAAATCTATGCAACGCATTAGGGAGTTTAGCTGGTGTGTATTGTACCAACAGGTATTAAGCAACGTAATTAAAAATAGTATTGCCTTGTATATAGTTGAGCTGTTGTATAAATGCCTTAAACAGCCTGAGCAAAACACATTGCTTTTTTACTTTTGTGAAGATGTATTACTCGCTTTAGATGAGGCTAATAAAGGAGTAACCGCCAATATTCCACTTTATTTCGCACTGCAGCTACCGCATTTTTTTGGCTTTAAAATTAATGATGATTATAGCGAAGCCCAGCCCATACTCGATTTGCAGGAAGGTTGCTTTGTAGATGAAGTACCTGTGCACCCGAATTATGTAGAAGGTAGCAACGCTGCACTTACTTCGCAATTATTAAAAGTGCTACAGCCTTATGAACTGGAGGCTTTTCCTATGCACCATGCTGTAAGGCGACAATTGCTCCTACGCTACCATGAGTATTTCAGCTTGCATGTACCAGATTTTGGAGAGGTTAAAACCATGGCCGTAATGGCGGAAGTACTGTAAAGCAAGCCCAAATAATTAGTCTTTGAAACTTAATTTAAACAGAAAAAGTTTACTCAAAAAACCAAATCGCTGGTAATTTATATAATCAATAATTTGTTTATTGCAGATAGATTTATTTTTATTTACAATATATTTGTTTGCTTTTATCATGATTTACCAACCTGGCTTACATATTATTGCAGAACTGGCTGTTACCAATGTTTCATTACTCAATAGTCATGAAAATGCAAAGCATTGCATAAATCAACTGATTAATAAACACCAGCTTGTTAACCTTGGAGAAGTTTATCATAATTTTTCTCCAGCCGGTTTTACAGCGGTAATTTGTTTAAGTGAATCTCATATATCGCTGCATAGCTGGCCAGAACATAAACGCCTGCACCTTGATGTGTACCTAAGCAATTTTTTAAGAGATAATAATCTTACTACCCAACAAATATTTAACGAACTGGTATCTTTTTTTAGTGCTGAAATTATGCAGCAACAAACCCTCAAAAGATAACTAGCTTGAAACTATATTTTACCTCAAATACTATCAATTGTCCGGTTTGTAACAGCCAGGTTAATTACAAATCCGGAGAAACCAATTACAAGGTGTGCGAAATTTGCAATAGTGCAATAGAACGTTTGGAGAGCGCAGGATTAGCGAAAATAATCAGTATCCAGGTGTGTAAAAGTAAAAACTACAACAGTATTCAAATAGGCAGCACCGGACGGTATAAAGACAAATCTTTTGCGGTTATTGGCTGCCTGCATTGTGATTTTGACAGGTATAACAGCAACCGGTTTACCATACTTTTTACAGACGGAAAAACAGGATTGCTAACGGAAACAGCAGGTTTTTATGCAATACAAGATTCAATTGTTTGCGATTTTCCTTCAAAATTACCTACAGTAAAAAACATAGCAGTGGGCACCGAAAGCATTGATTTGCTGAAGGGACAGCAACTCTATATTTTTGGTAAGGCAAACTGTGTTAAAAGCCAGTTGGAAGGTGAAATTTTTTTAATGGATAATGACGGCATTTTTACTGCTATTGAGTTAGGTGATGCAGCAGGAAACCGGTACGAACTGATAGAACTGAAAAAGGGCTATTTTGAATTGTATTCTGTTGAATATGTTGGCTACGGGGAATTATTTTTTTCTAATTTACAGCCCATTAATACCCAACCTTTAGCATTAGCCTGCGATAAATGCGGCAAAGAAATAAACAGTAAGCTACCGCAATATTCACAGCATTGCATTTGTTCGTATTGCCAAAGTTGGAATAAAATAGTTAGCGGTAATAAACTTACATTTAACAATAAATATTTTTCTGCTTTTAATCCGGATTTACCCATTGGTAGCAAGGGCAAAATAAAAGGGATATTATATGAAGTAGTGGGTGCCTGCATAAAAAATGAAGCCGGCTCTATTGATATTTTTTGGAGAGAATATACCTTATACAATGCACAACTTGGCTTTGCATTTATAGCAGAATTTAATGGACACTATACGTATTTAAAAGAACTGAAAGTAAGCTCACCCTGGCCTGCCTATAAAGATGAACTGGAAATAGATGGCGAAGTGTTTTACTTGTTTAATGGGTATAGTTTTAATGTAAAATCTGCAGCAGGCGAATTTTTGTCACCACTAAGTGGAGGCAACATTTTGATACGGGAATACATTGCCCCACCTGTAATGTATAGTGCAGAATATGATGCAGGTAAAGATTTGGTTTGGTTTAAAGGCGAATTTATTAGCAATACAGATGTATTTGAAGGGTTTGGACTGGTAGAAAAATCTATGCCGCCTGTAACAGGTGTAGGCCCCTTGCAAACAATGAAACTGCACGTTAACAAAAAATTTCTCATGCAAATGAGCATTGTGGCTGTACTGCTGTTTTTTGCAGTAGAATTATTTTTTGAGTTTAGTGCCAAACAACAAATAGTTTTCCAAAATACATTTTCGCTTCCAGATTCAACCTTATCTAAAGGAATAACAACTGCTTCGTTTGAGCTGCAAAAGTCATCCTCTAACCTGCAGTTTACAGTTAGCTCGCCTGTAAATAATGGCTGGTTTGAAGCTGCTGTAACGCTGGTAAACGACAATACCGGTACAGAATATAATTTTGAAAAAGGAGTAGAATATTATTACGGTTATACCGAGGGTGAAAACTGGAAAGAAGGCTCACAGGAAGATGATATTATATTGTCTGGAATACCAAAAGGAAAATACCACCTGAATATATTTCCTTCTTTTGGTAACAAAGCAGAAGAGCAGTCTTTTACTATCACTGTTGTTAATGACGTGCCATCAACAAGAAATTTTTTTATTATCATTTTATTACTGCTTATATACCCACTCATTATGTGGTGGCGGAGCCAGAGTTTTGAACAAAAGAGATGGAATAACAGTGCTTATAACCCATATAAAAAAGACAATGAAAAAAATTAACAAACACCACCAATTACACCTATTGCTGTTTGGCTCTTTTGCAGGCCTGCTATTAATTTATTTTGTATATGCCGGCACCAATGGCATTCGCATTTTTGGCAGCGATGGAAACAAACAGGCATGGAACAGCAGCGGGCCAGGCTATCATAAATAAATTATTAACAAAAATAAATTGTCAACAAAAATAAATTATCAATAAAAATTATCAATATGCAAACACAATATTTAATCAATTCCATACTCTACGCTGTTGTAGGTATTATTATTTTAGTTGCAGTATTTGTGATAGCAGAAAAAACAACCCCCAAGCACAATCTTTGGAAAGAAATTGTAGAAAACAAAAATACTGCTCTTGCAATAGTAGCAGGCTGTTTCATGCTGGCAATGGCCATTATCATAGCATCGGCTATACATTAAAAAATAATTCATGCCTTTATTATTATTACTGGCCGTATTTGTAATAGCTACCTGCGGATTAATTTATGAGTTAGTGGCTGGCACGCTTGCAAGCTACTTGCTGGGGGATTCAATTACACAATTTTCTACCATTATTGGTGTGTACCTTTTTGCCATGGGTATTGGTTCGTTTGTATCAAAATATTTTGACAGGCATTTACTTACCTGGTTTATTCGTATCGAATTTTTAGTTTCGCTAATAGGAGGATTTAGTGCCGCTTTGTTATTCTTATTGTTTCCGGTGGCAGCTTCCTTTAGAGTAGTATTGTACTTGCTGGTTTTTTTAACAGGCACATTGGTAGGTCTCGAAATTCCGCTACTCATGAGGATATTGAAAGATAAAATTGAGTTTAAAGACCTTGTATCGCAGGTATTTACATTCGATTATATTGGGGCATTACTGGCTTCCCTCGTTTTTCCATTACTGCTGGTGCCGCACCTTGGTTTAATAAGAACCTCTTTATTTTTTGGCATACTCAATGCGCTGGTTGGTTTCTTTTTATGTTTTCAGTTTCAAAAAGATATAAGGCAGGCGGGTGCGTTAAAAATAACTGCTATCCTAATTGTAGTATCGCAATTAATTGCTTTTGTATTTGCTGAAAAAATTATGAGCTACAGCGAAACGCTAACCTTTAACGACAATGTAATTTATGCCACCTCCTCGCCCTATCAACGTATTGTAATTACCAGAAATAAAAAAGAACTCCGCCTGTTTCTTAATGGCAACCTGCAGTTTTCCTCGTATGATGAATACCGCTATCACGAGGCATTGGTGCATCCTGCCATGGCTGCGGCAGCAACAGCACAAAATATTTTGGTATTAGGCGGTGGCGATGGTTTGGCAGTAAGAGAACTATTGAAATACCCATCTGTAAAAAAAATTCAGTTGGTAGATTTGGATGCGGCCATGACAAAAATTTTTTCTACCAATAAAATTTTAACTGCCATCAATAATAATTCTTTATCCAATAAAAAAGTAACTGTTACCAATGCCGATGCGTTTATGTGGATGAAAGAAAACCAACAGCAATTTGATGTGATTGTGGTAGATTTTCCTGATCCTTCCAACTTTTCTGTAGGTAAATTGTACAGCAATACTTTTTATAAATTATTGTATGCTGCATTGACAGATAAAGGTATTGCGGTAATACAATCCACTTCTCCTTTTGTGGCCCCCAAAAGTTATTGGTGTATAAATAAAACGTTGCAATCTGTTGGTTTTAGCACAGCACCTTATCACAATTATGTGCCATCATTTGGCGAGTGGGGCTATACTATTGCCTTTAAAAACAACCATTTTATTGCACCAGAAAAATTTGTAGCAGGCCTTAAATTTTTAAATGCTGCTACCATGCAGCAAATGTTGGTATTTCCTGAAGATATGATAACGAGGCAAGAGCTACTGGTAAATAAACTAAACAACCAGGAGCTGGTTCAATATTTTGAAGCAGAATGGAATGCTTATTTACAACAATAAGTTTACGTAAAAAAATGAGCACACAACAATATCCCATTACATGAATCGCAAAAACTTTATAAAAGATGCAACGTGTATATTAACAGCCGGCTCGCTGCTACAACAATGCACACAGGTAAATAACCAAAACATTAAAGGGAAAATAGTAGGTGCCAATGCAAATATTGGCCATTTGTTAAAAGATATTAATACAAAAATTTCTACCAGAACAATTACCACCGGCACAGTAATTATTGGTGGTGGCATCAGCGGTTTGTCAGCCGCAAGATGGCTTAAACAAAATGGCCATACAGATTTTATATTGCTGGAGCTTGATGCAGAAACTGGTGGTAATACAGCAAGTGGTAAAAATGAAACAAGTGCATATTCATGGGGAGCCCATTACATACCAATACCCAATAATGATTTAAAGGAATACAACCATTTTTTGGAGGAATGCAACATAATTACCGGATACAACGAAGCAGGGCTGCCATTTATAAATGAATTTTATTTGTGCTTTACACCGCAGGAACGTTTGTACATAAACGGCCATTGGCAAGAAGGCCTGGTACCAGATTTTGGTGTGCCGATAAATGAACAGCAACAGATAAAAAAGTTTTTTGCTCAAATGCTACTATTTAGATTAGCAAAAGGTACTGACGGTAAAGATGCATTTGCCATTCCGGCAGATAACTCAAGCAATGATGCGCTGTATAAAATGCTGGATACAATTACCATGAAAGAATGGTTGCTGCAAAATAATTATACCGCTACTTACCTGCATTGGTATTGTAATTATTGCTGCAGAGATGATTTTGGAACTGATTACAGCCTTGCATCTGCATGGGCAGGCATTCACTACTTTGCCGGCAGAAAAGGGATGGCAGCAAATGCTCCGCCACAGTCTGTAATTACCTGGCCGGAGGGAAATGCCTGGTTGGCAATGCAGCTTAAAAAAAATATTAAACCCACTATATTAACCAATCAATTAGCCACCGCTATTGCACACAATGAGCAAAATGTGCAGGTTACTATCATGGATACAATTACAAAGAATTTATCCACCATTATTGCCAAAAAATGCATTGTTGCAACACCTCAATTTATTGCTGTCCATTTATTAAAAGCTGAAATAAAAAGAAAGCAACTGGTAGCCGAAAACTTTGTTTACCAGCCATGGATGGTTGCCAATATTACTACCAAAAAATTAATAGAAAGAAACGGCTCCGGCTTAAGCTGGGATAATGTATTGTATAAAAGCAAAGCACTTGGCTATGTAGAAGCAACCCATCAGCACATTAATCAGTTGCAGGAAAAAGTAGTGCTTACTTATTACCTTCCACTCACCGAAAAAGCTGCCAAAGTAGAAAGAGAACTTGCTCAAAAAAGAACCTTTGCAGATTGGGTTAACATCATTGTACATGATTTAACCAATGCTCATAGTAACCTTACTGAATGTGTTGAAAATATAGATATATGGGTATGGGGCCATGGTATGATTAGCCCACACAAAGGCTTTATACATGGTAATGTAAAAAAACAATTACAGCAACCAATAGATAATAAAATATTTTTTGCTCATACCGATCTTGCCGGAGTTTCTATATTTGAAGAAGCATTTTACCAGGGCATAAAAGCCGCAACACAAATATTGGCAACATGATTAAATCAACACAACCGTGGATTGGTAGCCGATGGACAGATATATTATTTATTCTGATACCGCCCTTTTTTTGTTTGCTATTTATTTTGCTGTTTCCCTCCTTTTTTAAAAACCAGGATGGTATGAGTGATGTATGGTGGGTGGCCCTTATTTTACTAATTGATGTGGCACATGTATATAGTACTTTATACCGCACTTATTTTGATCCTGTTGCCTGCAAAGCGTATAAAAATAAATTGTTGGTAATACCTTTTGTAGCCTTTGTAGTAGGGGTATTGTTATACAGTTATCAACCGCTTTTATTCTGGCGTTTACTGGCGTATGTGGCAGTTTTTCATTTTGTAAGGCAGCAATATGGCTTTATGCGTATGTATAGCCGAAAAGAAAACTGCAGCCGTTTTTTTAAAACCATCGACGCTGTTACAATTTATGCAGCCACTATTTATCCCTTGCTTTTTTGGCATATTACAACAGATAGGAAATTTAACTGGTTTGTAGAAGGAGATTTTTTTAGGGCGAAAGTTCCGGTAAATTTATTATTGGCATTTACAACCCTGTATTATTTTATACTCATTATTTATTGTACTAAAGAAATTATTTTTAGCATTCAATCCAAAACAATCAACCTGCCACGCAATGCAGTAATAGCAGGCACTACGGCATCCTGGTTTTTTGGCATTGTATATTTAAATGGCGATATGGCTTTTACCCTGCTAAATGTTGTAAGCCATGGCATTCCTTATATGGCGCTGGTATGGATTTACGGAAAAAGAAACAGTAAAGTAACTGCTAAACAACCAAGCCGCCTGTTGCAATGGGTATTTAGCCGCTATGGCTGGTTACTTTTTTTAGCAATTATTTTTTTACTGGCTTTTGTAGAAGAAGGATTGTGGGATATTACTCTTTGGAAAGAACATACAACTGTATTCAGCATTTTTTATTGGGGCAATATAAAACTAAGTGATAGTTTTTTAACATTGATAGTTCCATTACTGGCACTGCCGCAGATAACGCATTATATTATTGATGGGTTTATATGGCAGGTGAAAAAGGAAATAGAAGTTTAGGGCAAAAAATACATTCATTTTTCTTTGTTGGATTGTGTACCAGGGTCAAAGGAATAAACTTTAAACCCAAAGTTTGCAGTCAAAAATCTATTAAAGCCTCCAACTGTCGCACAAATAAGCATTTTAAAACTTTATTACAGCTACTAACCGTAAAATCTGGGTTTAATAAATAATAGTATCATTATACGTAGCAACACATCTATTATTTTGCTTACTGTAAAAAAAATTGTACGCTTAAAATCCATTTATAAAACTAACTAGAGTTTACTGTTAGTTTTATTAGTAATAATGTAAGTTTTTATGATGATCTTAATTATTTCTTGGTTGCAGGTGTTGCTATTTTTATAACAATTTCTATATCTCAGCAATTACGTTTACAATTAAAGTATTTTTGTTTGTAAATATTAAAAGCTACATCAAATGATATTAACTGTAACACTCAACCCATGTATAGATAAAAGTTCTTCGGTACAAACAATGGAACCGGAAAGTAAATTACGTTGTACTGAAATAGTAAACGAACCTGGCGGCGGCGGTATCAATGTAAGCAAAGCGTTAAAAAAATTAAGTGCCAATTCTATAGCCCTTTTTCCTGCAGGGGGCCACAATGGTAATATGCTTTGTGCATTGCTCGATGCAGAAAATCTTCCCTTTCATGCAGTAGATTCTAAAGTAGAAACCCGGGAAAACTGGATAGTGCTTGAAACGGGCCGTAACAATCAATACCGTTTTACTTTTCCTGGCAGGGAGGTGGAGGAGGCAACAATAAATACCCTTGTTGATCATATAAGAACCTTTTCGCCCACTTACGTAGTAGCGAGTGGAAGTTTGCCGCCTGGCTTACCAGATTATTTTTATGGCCTGATAGTAAAAAATGCTGCTTCAGTTGGTGCAAGATGTATTGTAGATACAAGCGGCCCTGCATTAGAAGCTTTAAAAGGCAAAGGTGCCTACCTCATAAAACCTAATATTGGCGAATTGTGTAACCTGTTGCAAATTGAATCTATTGAAAATAGTGAAGTACCAAACGCAGCACAACAAATTATAGCCGATGGATACGCCGAAATAGTAGCAGTAAGTATGGGACCGAAAGGCGCCTGGCTGGTTTCAAAAAGTGAGAAATATTTTGCCCCTGCACCCAAGGTACACAAAATAAGTACGGTAGGCGCAGGCGATAGTATGGTAGCCGGCATTACTTATATGTTGCAGCAAAAAAAATCTTTACGAGAGGCAATTTCATTTGGTGTGGCTTGTGGCAGCGCTGCCACTATGAACATGGGTACACAGTTATTTAAACGGGAAGATGTAGAACGTCTTTACTTGGAAATAACTAACGCCAGTTAAACCAAATTTTTCATTTTTTACAGGTGCATGATAGCAGAAAAATTTCTGCTACCTACACCTTATAATACCTCCATCAATGGCTATTAAAGATAGCTATTGGTAGCATTTCGCAATAATAAAAACACAACAATTATACACGAAATGACTTTACAATTAATACACAAAAAAATATTTGAAGTAAGGGAACAAAAAATTATGCTGGATTTTGATTTGGCGGAATTGTATCAAACCGAAACTAAATATCTGAAACGGGCAGTAAGGCAAAATATTAAAAAATTTCCGGTAGATTTCATGTTTGAACTTACTAAAAATGAGTTTGAAACTTTGAGGTGCAATTTTAGCACCTCAAAACGTGGCGGTACAAGGTATATGCCATTTGCCTTTACAGAGCATGGCGTTACTATGCTGGCAAGTGTGTTAAATTCAGACAAGGCAATTGATATGAACATTGCGATAGTACGAACATTTACAGCCATGCGGCATTTTGCCAACAGCAACAAAGATTTATTTGAACAGTTACACGAATTGCGGACAGAATTGCAAACCCGTATTGGTGAACATGATGTACAATTAGCCTCCATTTACGAAGCCTTAGAAAACTTACTGGATAAAAAAGAAAATGAGAATAACAAGGCAGTACAATGGAAAGAGCGGCAAATGATAGGATTTAAAAAGTAACCATTTAAAGGCAGTGTAGAAAATGATAATTATTCATCAATAACATCCACACAGCTCAATGCTTCCCGTTGAACTTTAAATGAATATTCCAAACGTGAAATAATTACAGCTTATCGTTTGATGTACAAACACACCATCGGCACCCGGTAAAAGTAAATTGATCCACCAAAACCCGCTGCCAGTTATTCACGTTTACAGGAAAAAGGGAAAAGAGTACAAACAAAATAATATTAACCGTGTAGCATTTTACTAAAAACGTCCCCCAAGAGCGTCCCCCAGCGGACATAAAAAAACCTGAAACATAATACTGTATTATGTTTCAGGTAGTTAAGTAGCTGTAGGGGGAGGGATCGAACCTCCACGAGGCAGTTAGTTGTAGCACAAAGTTGAGTGGTCGACCCTGGTCGGTTTTACATTGCTGCAAAAGCGGCTCTATGCTATATTTATCCTGTTATCCTCACCCCCGAGACAAGAGGGCATGTCTGCCAAAAATTTCATCACCCCACAATTAATATCTTACCTGCTTTCAGGTAAGAAGTTGCAAATGTAAAGCAATATCTAATAAAATTAAAAATGTTTTATCAATTATTTTAAAACTATGTATATTATCTAACAAAAATGGCTTTTCATTAGATAATATCAAAAATCTTTATCAATTTATTGTATCATTTTTCAACCATAGCAGGTATTTGCTATTCGTTTTATTACTTTGACTTTATTTATGAAACAGGTACTGATTTTACCCCTTTTTAAACAGATTTTGCAGATAAATTGGTACTGATTTGTTAAGAGGCTGCAATATTGTTAGTAAGTTTTTATTTAAAAATTGTAGATTTTAAAGAATGCATCCTTGCTTTTCCAATTAATTAAAATTCATCTACATTTTGTATCTACATTTGAAATAATTTTAATAAAAATGAAATTATGGCCGCAAAATTAAATCTTGATAAACTAGATCTGCAAATTATTCATGAAATGATGGAAACTGCGGAAATTTCTTATGCAGAACTAGGTAAAAAGCTTTTTGTAAGTGGCGGTACCATACATGTACGTATAAAAAAACTACAGGAATTTAATATTGTTAAAGGTACCCGGCTAAATGTAGATCTTAAACAATTAGGGTATGATATTACTGCATTTGTGGGAATATACCTGGAAAAAAGTTCTATGTATGACGCTGTTGCAGAAGAACTAATGAACATACATGAAATAGTGAGGCTCAACTATATTACTGGTAATTATAGCATGTTTGTAGAAATTGTTTGTAAAGATATTAGCCAGTTGCGCTATGTTTTGCATGATGAATTACAAAAAATAAAGGGGATTGAAAGGACTGAAACTTTTATTTCTCTACAAGAAGGCTTTAACAGAAATGTACGGGTGGTACCGGTTGACTAAGCTTTTAACTTTATGCGATTGTTTTTATCGTACATCAATAGCATCTCTAAGCCCGTTGCCCAATAAATTAAACGCTAATACCAATACCATAATGGCAAACCCGGGAACTAATGCCAGCATTGGATTATCTGTAATAAGAAAATTGTAGTTTTCTTTTATCATAAGTCCCCAACTTGGCTGAGGCGGCTGTACCCCAATACCCAAAAAGCTTAGGCCAGCCTCCACTATTATAGCCGTTGCAAAATTGCTTGCCGCAATCACCATTACAGGCCCCAAAATATTGGGTAATATGTGGCGCACAATAATTCTGCTATCGCTAAATCCTAAAGCTTTTGCAGCTTGTATGTATTCCAACTCTTTTAATGCAAGTACCTGCCCCCGTATAAGCCTTGCTACACTCACCCACATGGTAAGACCCACTGCAATAAATATTTGCCAAAACCCCTTACCCAGAGCCATTGTAATAGCAAATACCAGTAATAAAGTTGGTATGCTCCAGGTAATATTTACCAGCCACATTATAATAGCATCTATTTTGCCACGATAGTAACCTGCCATTGAGCCCAATAAAATTCCGAGGCTTAGTGATATAATTACAGCTATTAAACCTACTGCCAAACTTACCCTTGTGCCAATAATTAAGCGGCTTAATATATCTCTGCCAAACTTATCGGTACCAAGCCAGTAAGTTTTAGTGACAATATATTGCGATAGCAGTAAAGGCTGGTTCTTTGTAAGCTGGATAATGGAGTAATATTGCACTACAGCCGTATCCTGGTCTATAAATTTATTTACCAGCAGGGTATCTTTATTTATTAGGTAGCTGTTGATAGGGATCAATCGGAAATCATTCTTTTTACCATCCATTAAATACTCCCACAAAGAAATATCCTCATTTTTTTGGGTAGCAATTTTTAAAAATAGTTGTTTAAATCCGGGCTTTTTTGCCTGTATTTCTACCGTTTGTAAATCTGCGTTGGGCGAATGGTCGGGCGAAATAAAGTATCCAAATATTGCCACCAAAAATGCCATCACAATTACTACCAGGCCAAACAATGCTGCTATGTTTTTTTTAAGGCGTTTCCACAACTGTTTTTTAAATGAAAAGGATGTTTCCGGCATTTGGGAAAGGTAAGAAAACAATCATAATGCCGCTAAGAAAAAGATTACCGGTTGTAAAATACAACCTTAATAGCAGCGGTATAATTATCGATAAATTATATTTTGCGAACAGAAATGGTGAAATTGTTTAACCAAACTTTGTAAATACTTCTCTAAAGTTTTTTTACTACCTTATTCAACTGAGGTTGATTATCCTTAACTAAAATAAAGGTATTGGCATTACTGGTTCATTTTTTGTAGTGCTAACAATTGTAATTGGTTTCATTTTTATGCCAACACATTACCAGTTTTTAAAAGTGGCCCTATTGATTATTTTATTGGCTACAGTATAAATTACAAAGCAGGTTTATGATGTTATTTTTTAAACAATTATTTTTAAGTTAAAAGTTTAATAGCAATTTAAATTACATTTGTCAATTGAATTTTATTTTTTAGTATTTAAATCTAAAAAAACTAACAATTTTATAGAAGTATCCTGTAATTCAAAATTCATTCATAAAAAATATCAAATTAGCTTTAAACAAAACAATGCTGTTTGTAGTTTTCCATTCAACTCAAAAAAAACAAATACATGAAGAAAATCTTTACACTCATTTTAGCCTTTTGCGCTTTTACAAGTTTTGCACAAGTACGCATAAGCCAGATTTACGGCGGTGGAGGAAATACTTCAGCCACTTTCAATCAAGATTTTGTTGAACTGTTTAATGCAGGTGCAGCATCTGTTGATATTAGTGCCTGGAGTATTCAGTATGCATCAGCTACAGGGCCATCTGCACCAGGTAACTGGACGGTAGCTGCCATACCGGCAGCAACAACATTGGGAGCGGGAAAATATTTTTTAATTGCACTTGCTACAGGTGCTATAGGTGGGGCACTACCCACGCCGGATTTAACCAACACAAGTATCAATATGGGTGGCGCTGCCGGAAAAATTGCTTTGGTAAATAATATAACGGTTTTAAATGGAACTGCAGCTTGTTCCGGAACTACAGTTGTTGATGTAGTAGGTTATGGAGCAACGGCAACTTGTTTTGAATCAGCGTTATTTGTAACTGCTGGTATCACCAATTTACAATCAATTCAAAGAGGCTCTAATGGTTGTACAGATGCAAATAACAATAGTGCAGATTTTGCAATTGGCACTGCAAACCCAAGAAATAGTGGAACTGCCACCAATCTTTGCGCAGGTGGACCGGCATTAAATGCAGGCCCAACAGTATCCGGACTTGCAACTACGCTTGGTGTTGCATCTGCAGCAGGTTCATTTTCAGTTTCTGGCTCAAGTTTAACTGGTTTTCCGGGTAATATTACTGTAACAGCAAGTTCAACAGACTTTCAGGTTTCATTAAGTATGGGTTCTGGTTTTGCTTCTTCGGTTAGTATACCTTATACTATGGAAACGCTTAGTAATGTTACGGTTTACGTCCGTGTAAGTACAACAGCCGCATTAGGTGCAGTAGCAAGTACGGTTAAAGTAAATGGAAGTGGCGCAAGTGAAGGTGTTGTAAATGTGAGCGGCAATGTATTAAGTGCACCACCATCTACACAGGCAAGTGCCGTAATAATAAACAATCAAACAAATAACAGTTTAGATATTAACTGGACAAATGGTAACGGATCATCAAGGATAGTAGTAATCAGGCAAACCTCTACTATAAATATAGCCCCAACAGACGGAGCAACTTATATTGCAACTACATCTATTGCAACTGCACCCACTACGGGTAGCGGCAATTTTGTGGTATTTAGTGCAATGGGAGCTGGCCCTGTTACAGTAACTGGCTTAACGGCTGGCACCAACTACACTGTAACAGTGTACGAATTTAATGGCTCAATGGGTGCCAACAACTATTTAACACCTGGTGCTACGGCTACAGCCATTACAACTGGTATATCGCCTAACCTTTCTCAAATAAATTTTACAGCTATAGCTGCCCCTTTATACACAGGTTCAGGTACAAGTTCACGTACTCCAACTATGTTTTATGCAAGAGTGAGCAATTTAACACCTAATACAACTTACAGATATTTTACTCAAGCTGCTATTTCAACTGATTTAGGCGGCACTTCATTGGGAGCAGGCAGTGGAATAATGGTTGATTATACGGCTTCACCAATAACTTATACGTATGCTTCTACGGTGTCGTTAAGTACAGCAGGTGGTTACGGAAAATTTACAACAGATGCAGCAGGAACGTTTACTGGTTCTTTTGGGTTTGTAAATACAGGTAATTCAAGATTTACCGCAGGTAATTCAATAATACCTACCATTGCATTATCAGTTGACCCAGGTAGTACAACGCTATTCCGGTTTGCCTTAGACCAGTCAATAACAGTACTTGGCTTTGCAACAACAAGTACAGCTAATGATGGTACATTTATACAAGGTACTTCTGCTGCAACGGCTGGCAATTTAGTGGCTTTGTGGAACAATATCACTTCATCCGGTAGGCCATTGAGTATGACAATTGCAGAGCACCCAACCTTTGTAGGAACACCATGGGGTGTAAGCTTTGTACCTGGGTACGATTCTTTAACGGCAGGAAGCTGGAACACTATAATACCTAATGTAAACGCTGCCGGCGTAAGATTGTTACAACAGTTTAACATTGTAACAGGTGCTGTATTAGGTTGTAATTCAGATGCTGATGGTACCTGGCCAACAGGTTTAGTTGTAACTGCTAATCCAACTGGCGGAAGCACTACAGCGCTTCAAATTTCTACCACAGATGCACCACTAAATACGGGTACCTGCTTTAATGTATTGCCGATAAGACTTGACTATATTATTGGTAAAAAAATCAATAATGCAAATGTATTAAACTGGAAAGTTACTTGTACCTCCAGCAGTATTACAATGGAAATTGAAAGAGGGTCAGGAGCAAGAGATTTTAAATCAATATTTTCAATAACTGCTACACAGGCAAGGTGTAACCAGGCTTTTGATTTTACAGATATTCAACCTTTAAAGGGCAATAATTACTATCGCTTAAAAATGATTGATATTGATGGTAAAATATCTTACTCTCCAATAGTTTTACTAATTAATGCCAGCAAAGGTTTAGAATTAGTAGGGCTTTATCCTTCTGTAGTAAAAAGCCAAACAACGCTAAGTGTATCATCGGCTACTGCTGTTATTTTGCAAACAAATATTACCGATATTAATGGGAAACTGGTGTTCTCCAATAAACAAACTATACTATCCGGTAGTAATTTAATATTGATTGATTGTTCTAAACTAGCACCGGGCCTATATAACCTAACAGGAATAACTGCAAACAATACACTAAAAACAATACGTTTTGTAAAACTGTAATTTAAAATACATAAGTTTAAAAGCCCCCGAAAAAAATTCGGGGGCTTTTTTTACCCAAATTTGGCAGGTTTACCCAAATTTTGCGGTTAAAATTATAAAAAGGGTTATAATTATTTTTTTGATGCAGAAAATATCAGCTAGCTCATAAATATTTAGTATCGAATGTTTTCAGAAATAGGTGTAATAGATTTCTACTGTGGCGCATGATTCTAAATCAGCATAAAAATTTACTTCATTATTAAGAAGTAAAAAGGCAATATGGTTGCTATAATTTCTTTTACTTTTACCTGAAAAATTTTATAAAATGCCAATACTAAATATCGAATTTAAAGCTACGGCAACTGATTTAGATGCATTAGAAAAATTACTACTAGACTTAAATCCTATTTTTATTGGAGAAGATTATCAGATAGATACCTATTTTA
>JBBQTZ010000071.1:0-18616 GCA_038234405.1 Chitinophagales bacterium | reverse complement strand
GCAATGGCATAGACAACATCGCTCCGTTAAATAACTGGTTTGAGGCATTTGATGCACTGGCAAAAATTGCAGAAAAAAGCAGCGATGAAAAGAAAGTGATTTTTATAGATGAACTTCCCTGG
This sequence comes from Chitinophagales bacterium, assembly GCA_038234405.1. GTDB lineage: Bacteria > Bacteroidota > Bacteroidia > Chitinophagales > Chitinophagaceae > Ferruginibacter. The sequence goes on along the minus strand of JBBQTZ010000071.1, from coordinate 18,494 downwards.
CTTGATACGCCCACGAGTGGCTTTGTACCGGCACTGGAATACTTTTGGAACGGTTGGGCAAGTAACAGGAACGATGTGCTGCTGATTGCCTGTGGCTCGGCAGCCTCCTGGATGATTAATAAACTCATCAACAATAAAGGTGGGCTGCATAACCGGGTAACCCAACGTATAAAACTGGAACCGTTTACCTTGAATGAATGTGAAACTTTTTTTAAAGAAAGAAACGGTGTATTTGACCGTTACCAGCTTGTACAACTGTACATGGCTTTTGGTGGTATTCCTTTTTATCTTGACCAGGTAGATGTAAGCCTGAGTGCAGCACAAAACATCAATAATTTATGTTTTACAAAAACGGGTTTACTGCAAAATGAATTTAATAACCTGTATGCCTCCCTCTTTAAAAAATCTGAAAAACATGTAGCAGTGATTGAGGCGCTCGCTACCAAATTAAAGGGGCTTAGCAGAGACGAATTGATTACTAAAAGCAAACTAGCCAATAGCGGCAACACTACTAACCTGCTTAAAGAACTTGAAGAGAGTGATTTTATAAGAAAGTACAGTAGTTTTGGAAAAACGCAAAGAAATGTATTGTACCAGTTAACAGACTTTTATTCGTTGTTCTATTTGCGTTTTATAAAAAGCAACAATGTAATGAATGAAAATTTTTGGTTAACCAGTATTGATAGTCCGGCGGTAAGGGCATGGAGCGGCTATGCTTATGAACAGGTTTGTTTGTGGCATTTGACTGCCATAAAAAAAGCCTTAGGCATTAGCGGCATACAAACTAAATCGAGTGCATTTGCGGCGAGCGACAGTAATAAAAAAATACAAATTGATTTGGTGATAGAGAGAAAAGACCATGTGATAAATATTTGCTAAATGAAGTTTTCGCTGGATAGCTACAGCATTACCAAACAATATGCAGAAGAAATAAAAAAGAAAATAACCGCTTTCAGGACAGAAACGAAAACAAAGAAAGCAATTTACTTTACCATGATAACGAGCTTTGGTCTTGAAAAAAACAGCTACGCTACTTCGCTTGTTCAAAATGAATTAACGATGGACGATTTATTTAGTTGAATAGGTGATGCCGAAGTGATATGAGAGATAGCACAACCCTCTTTTTTGACGGCATAATACCACAATTAAATAAATAGAAAAGCCAGCATTGACTGAACTTGAACACTACTTTTTTTATCAAAAAGTATATTTTATTCCAGAACTATTGCTACTTATCTTACCAATACAACTAAGGTATTTTCTTTATAAAAAATTGCAACTGTTACTAAATCAGCGTGCTTTTTCTGCAAGCAACTGCATACCTTCTTTTATATGTTGCAATAATTATTTTTGCTATGTCAATATCCTGTATACTTTTAATGGCGGCCTCTTCTATCTGGTACCGGCAGTGCATATTTTTTGCTTACAGCATTTCAAGGCCGTATCTTTTTATCCTTGTAGTAAGTGCATCCTGTATATTCTCCGGGGTAAGATTAAGTGCCCAAACAATGTCACCAACATCCTCCATTATCTGTAAACTGTTTTTTTGTATTTCCTGCAAATATTCACGGGCTTTTACCGGGTTTTTATCATACAGCTTTTGCGCTACAGAAGCATACACATGCATACTGCTGAGTGCAGCGCCAACATCCTCGTTCAGCGATTTTGCAATATTTGTTCTGCTTTCTGCTGTAGCCAATGACAATTGTAATAATTGGTTTTTTCATCAGCAATTTTTTTAAAGCGGTAGCCCAATGCGCCAGAAAAAATAATGATGTCTATAAAGCTGCCAATCAGGTAAGGTTCTACACCTGAAAGGCCAAAATAATTTTTGTTGAAAATAAAAAAGAGAATACAGAAAACATGGCAAAGAACGCATACACATAAGAACCGATGATGATCGTTTTTTGGAAAACAGAAGTCCGCACCCGCCATGCCATAGCCAATGCAAAGCCTGCAATTAAAATGGCAGTAAACCTGGAGATGCCATACGCTGTTTGGGTGGGTAATACCTGGGCCAATAATGAATGCTTTTGACAGATGTACAACGATTGTGATGGCAGAAAAAATGAGAAGCCCTATCCAGCACCATTTTACTATCAGCGGTTTTTTTGTAACCTCCAATGTAACTGCGGCAAATGTAGCATAGCTGCTGTACATAATTACCTGCAGTATTTCTTCTGTGGCATAATACCAGTTATTTGCGGTAGGTTCAAATGGATTATAATTATTGCTATACAGTTTAAAATTGAGGTACAGTGAGGTTGAAAAAAGGTAAATGCTGTAAAATAAAAGGAACTTGCCTTTTTGCTGGATAAACAAAACAAAATGATACACAGATGCAATCAATGAGGCACCAAAAACAAATACTTCTATAAAAAGTAATTGGGTCATTACACAATTTTATTCTTCATCGCAAAGGATATTGCTTCTCCTACAGAATGTACCTGTAGTTTTTCATAAAATTTTTTTATGTGAGAGTTTACCGTGTAGTAGCTGATACTCATTTTGTCAGCTACCATTTTGTAGCTCATTCCATCTGTAAGATTTTTCAATACTTCTTTTTCTTTAACAGTAAGGTTCATGACATTATTATCAGTTTCGGGTTTATTATTAAAAGGTTTCTTTACCCTTAGCGCTACACTTGGCGTGATAAAAGCAGCATCATTACTTACTTCTATTATGCTTTGCAATATCTTATCGGCAGATACATTCTTTAAAATATAACCTTCTGCACCCGCTTGCAATGCTGAAAAAATTATCCTTCATCTTCAAAAACAGTTTGCATTATAATTTTAATATCAGCATTATTTTTTTTGATGATGCGTACTCCTTCTATATCATTTACGTTGGGTATTTCAATATCCATAAGGACAAGCGTGGGTTTAAGTTTCTAAATATCGTTTAATACTGTACTGCAATCTTTAAAACTTCCGGCAAATTCCATATCATCTGATAGCAAAATCAAAGCTTCCAGGCTTTTACGCCTTGGCTCATTTGTCATCATAAATAATTACTCTTATCACATTTGCAAGATAAACGCAGATAAGATATTAATCAATCACTAATATTAATTAGTAGCAAACGTGATAAAAAAATTGTGCTGCTACCAGCATACTTCATATATAAAAATTCCCTACAAATAGTTTTGGCTAAAACTTTTACATCCAGATTTTGCAGTTGTATTACCACTTAATGGTTACAATTCATTAAGATCAGGATGTAGGGCTATTTATTGGCAGATAAAATAATTTAGTTTTTGAAGTAAAAAAATGTTCTGAAAACTTGTATTTGAAGTATTTTAAACTAAACCCATTTGTAAATCCCCCAAAACCGGGATATAATATTTTTTTTATCTGGCTATATTTGTTCAATAACACCATAAACCTATTGTAAGGCTAAAAGTATTGCGTACCTGCTTATTTGCAATAACCAACGCTTCATAAAATCAAAATTTACAACCAGTGACTAACAAAAAATTAGCTGCTTTAATAGTATTGCTGCCAGCATGTATCTGCGTAGCAACGGCACAGCCGAGTTTACAAAAAATGCAACAAAAACTGGTTGCTATTAAACAAAATACTACGCAATCATATTACCGGTTTGAGATAAACAATAAAGCTGTAAACCAGGCCAGCATTCTATTTTCGGCTGATATGGCATTACCTAAAAACAATCTTGAAGCCTGGCTTGCCAATGTATTGGAACTAAGGCAAGGCACAGATGCTTTTAAAGAAAAAGAAAAAGCAGCTAATTACGAAGGCACACAAATAACTAAACTACAGCAATATTTTAAAGGTATAAAAGTAGAGCATGGAATACTGTCCGAAGTTGATAAAGATGGAAAAGTACAATTGCTTCAAATGGAATTTAAATCTTTGCCAAACGAACTTATAACAACGCCGGTATTAACTGAAGACGCAGCATTACAAAAAGCTTTAAAACTAATTGGCGCACAAAAATATGTTTGGGAAGGTTATATAGATAAGGTAGATAAAGAAGGCGCTGAAAGTACTGAACCTGACTATGCAAAACCAACCGGCGAATTGGTAATTGTAGAAGACGTTAACCAAACAGAAGGCAGTTTTTGCCTTGCCTATAAATTTGATGTGTTTGCCGCCAAACCCCTTAGCAGAGACTATATTTATGTAAATGCCATTACAGGCAAAGTGGTATTTAGAGATGCAATTATTAAACATGTTGCTGGCAATCGGCAGCAAAAAACAGGCATTAACAAATACCGGACAGATGCCGCCAACAGCATACCTATAAAAAAAGGTTTGCATGTAGAAAGTTTATCCGCTAAAATTGCAAAACCAGCAGCTACAACCTATGCCCTAGGTGGCGGTTTCACTAAATATTCTGGCACAAAATATTTTTCTACAGAAGAGGTAAACCCAACACTGTTCCGGCTTTGGGGAGCAACTGCCACCAACACCACAACCTTTATTACGCTCAATGCTAACCACAAAACGTTTCCTATACCCAACGCAAGCCTCACTGATTTTACAGATGCAGACAATGACTGGTCGGAGGGATCTTATATAGCAGATACAACCAATGCTGCGCTAGATATACATTGGGGTGTAGAGCAAGTACTAGAGTATTGGTGGAATGTGCACAACAGAAAAAGCTATGACAATAACAATGCCGGCATAGGAAGCGTTTTTCATTATGGAGAAAAATATAAAGGTGCATTCTGGAATAAAAAAGGCATGTACTATGGTGATGGCACGCAAGATGGTGCTGATTGGAATGCAGTAGCTTCTGTAGATATAACAGGGCATGAACTTGGCCATGCAGTGTGCGATTTTACAGCAGGGCTTGTTTATAAAAGAGAATCCGGAGCGTTAAACGAAGGATTTAGTGATATATGGGGCGCTTGTATTGATAATTATCTAAATAAAAATGACATTAGTTTGGTAAAAAAACCATTTTTAATTGGCGAAGAAATTATGGAAGATCCTGGTACACATTGCATAAGAGATATGGCTGAGCCTTTAAGCAGATTACAACCAGATACTTATAAAGACAATAATAATTTTTGGTTTGATACCAATGTAGAATATTGCCCCTTTCCGCTGGATTCTGAAGATCCATTTGGAAATGATTTCTGCGGCGTGCATGTAAATAGCGGCGTACTAAATAAATGGTTTTACCTGATTGCCCATGGCGGTTCGGGTATTAACACCAAAAATTATCATTACAAAGTAGATTCAATGGGATTTGAAAAGGCAGAAAAAATAGCTTTTTATACAGAAATGATTTTAACCCCCAATTCCGGCTTTGAAGCTGCAAGAATAGCCTCGCTCAATGCAGTGATGATATTGGCTTCATCTCCCAATACATTGGGTATTACGCAAGCAGATACCAGCAACATTATTAAAGCATGGAAGGCAGTAGGCGTAATAGCTGATAGCATTTATAACAGGGCAAACACAAAAGCATTTAAATCTAATCTTTTTAATAGTATTGGGGTAGGCAAATATGGTGTAATATGGGCTGGAAGTGTTGACACAAGCGGGTTGTATAAATTTGATGGCAACGCTTGGCAACAAACCACACTTACCAGGCACAATGTTACAGATATAAAAACCGACAGAAATGGAGGAATATGGGTGGCACAGATGGGCAGAACAGGCGCACAGGCGCTAGGTGGCGGTTTAAATTATTTTAAAGATTCCAGCAATACATTTCAGTTTTTTAGCACAATTGAAGGCTTGCCATCAAGAAATGCCCGCAGTTTGTACATTGATAATACAATTGTAACAGATACATTTAAAAGAGTTTGGATAGCAACTTTTGCAGATATTACTGGTGGTATAAGCCGCCCCGGCTCTGCGGCAAGAGGACTTAAAAGCCCTGTAACCAACCCCCCCAATTATTTTAGAAAAATGTTACCGGGCATTAGCACCAATTTTGGATTTTGCCAAACAATTGCAGGCAGCAATAGCGAAGTTTGGGTGTACAGCGATCAAAACCGTTTTGATACACTGAAAAGACATTGGGTAAGCCAGATTCTGCGCTACAGAACAACAGATACAGCTTATTTGGGAATGTACGATAGCTCTAACACCATACTTCCCCGCACTTTTCAGGCAAGAGCCATGTACTACGATTCTGTATATAAAAAATGGTGGTTGGGCATGTTTACAGGTGGCGTTTATACATATACCCCTGGTACGGCTACCTGGAACCAAATCAATTTTACAACTATTTTTCCAACTGGCACTATTGTAAACAACAATGCAATTACCGGCGACACAAGAGGTAATATTTACATTGGCACCAATAGAGGGTATGTATTTTTCGGTTCGCCCAACTCCTCCGTTGTATTGAATCCATTAGATGAAACCCAGTACAAACGTTTTACAATGGCCGATGGACTTCCCTCCAATAATATTAAAAGCATTGCGATAGACTACCGGGCCAGTAGAATTTTAATGGCCACAGATAGTGGTATAGTTTTCAGGTATTTGCTTTGTAAAGAATGCATCAACACAGGCCCATCCTATTCTGTATTACCCGGCAACTGGGTTAACCCCGGTATTTGGGCTGGCGGCAAAGTTCCTGGCATTCATTCGAATGTAATTGTAAAACATCCGGTAATAATTACTTCAGATGCCAATTGTAACGCACTAAAATTAGAAGGGTCGGGAAAAATTACCGTAAATGCTGGTGTAAAACTTAACATTGAAGGCCTGGAATATAGAGCAACCAATTGGTAAAAAAAGCCTATCTGCTGCAAGCAAAAGCATGCATTTCTAATTATGTTGAATTTTTTAAAGTAGTTTCTGTTGAAACGTTAAATAAATTTTTAAGACAAATTTGAAATGGCTACTTTTAAAATGTAAATACTATGTGACCGGGTGCTTCAGTTTAATTGAAACCGATTGAAGTGCCAGATTTTATTGGTGTAAGCTTAATTTTTTTACAGACCAAACTAACTATTTTGAATTCGCCCAACTTACTTTTTAAAAAAAAATTGAACCCGGCTCTTGCAGGTAAAATCTTAAGGAGATTCACAACTGAAAAAGCCGGGTTGAAAAGGGTGTTTGCCGCTTTTAGCCTGGTAGTAGCAGTATCAGTTTTAAAAGCCCAAACCACTCCAAATTTTACCATCAACAAAACCTCAGGCTGTGTACCACTAAGTGGTATCAATTTTACAGATGCCTCAACCGGAGGCACTGTTAGCAGCAGGGTTTGGAACCTTGGCAACGGCACCAATATAAATAATGGCCCGGCTATAGTAGGCACCAACTATTTAACAGCACAAAAATTTATTGTAACACTTACCGTAACCTTTGGTAATGGAGATGTAAAAACAAAAACAGATAGCATTATCGTTCATCCAAAACCTCTGGCAAATTTTTCAGCAAGCGACACTTCCGGCTGTGCTCCACATGCAGTTAAATTTACTGATTTATCAAGTACAGCTACCGGTACAATCACCAACTGGACCTGGGATTTAGGTGCAGGTGGCAATACCATTCAAAATCCATCATTTACCTACAATACACAAGGCAACTACAATATTTCATTATTGGTAAAAAACAGTTGGGGTTGCGAAAGTGACGCAGCCGGTAAATTTCAATATATAAGGGTATATACCAAGCCCAATGCAGCATTTACGCCTACACCTGCTTTTAGTTGTAAGGATACGGCCACCATCTTTTTTAACAATACCACTACCGGTGGCAGCCCTGCCAATAAATATAAATGGTTTTTTGGAGATGGTGATAGCAGCAGTTTAAAAAGCCCACCTCATTTTTACAATGCGCCTGGTGCTTACACCATTACACTAACTACATCTGTTGGAAATGGCTGTAGCAGCAGCACAACAAGAACCGTAAATATTGGTAAATCTACACCTCAGTTTACAACTTTTCCAGATACTGTTTGCATCAAAACTTCTACCCTGTTTAGCGGTTTTGCTACACCGGCACCCTGGTATACCCAATGGAATTTTAGTGATAATAATGCTATTCAATACAACTCCCCTACTACCCATATTTTTAATACAACAGGCGATTTTGAAATAAAATATATTGCATTTAACTTCCAGGGCTGCAGTGATACTATCAGCAAAATGATTCATGTAAAAGCTGGTGCAGGATTAGTGCCATTTTTTATTACAGCACCTGATACTGTTTGCGCCAATTCTTCTACCTTATTTGAAGGAAGTGCAACGCCTGCGCCTAACCGGGTGCAATGGTTTTTTAGTGATAATAATGCTTTGCAAAATAACTCCCCTACCAACCACAGCTTTGCCAATGTTGGCAATTACAATATTTTGCTGATTGCTTATGATGCATTGGGTTGCGCCGATACCACTGCAAAATCAATCAATGTAAAAACGGGGCCTGTGCTCAGTTTTACGCAAGATAAAATAAATGGATGCGGCAACCCGTTTACCGTAACATTTACCAATACTACCTACCCCAATACTGCTATTCGTTTTAATTGGAACTTTGGCGACGGAACTGCAATGGTTAGTACAACAGATACATTGCCGGTGCAACACACTTATACTACTTTCGGCAATTTTACCGTTACACTTACGGCTACAGATACCGTTGCAGGATGTACGAGCACACCAAAAACTTTTAGCTTTATCCGCAATTACCAACCAGGTGTAAACTACACGTATGTACCACCCGATGGATGCCGTCCATTACCTGTAAAATTTACCGGAACCGTAAGCAATCTGATTGTTCCAATACAGTATTATGTATGGAATTATGGCGATGGAAAAATTGATAGTATTGCAGGAACAAATATTGCTAATCATGTTTACACAGCAGGCGGTTCTTTTAATCCTACACTTACCATTGTTACTGCCGAATGTTCATTTACTTCTATCGCAAAGCCGGTAAGTGTAATTGCCATTTGCGATGATGATGGCGGAGGCGGTGGTGGTGGTGGTGGTGGCGGGGGTGGTGGTGGTGGAGGTGGCGGCGGCGGTGGTGGTTTTGGGCTAGGTAAAACCTGTGCCGATAAATATACTGTTTCGTTTACCGACACTGTAAGTAATGCCATTATTCAAAGCTGGGATTTTGGAGATGGATCTCCACTATTAAATACTGGAATTTTAAACCCGGTTACCCACACGTATGCTCCACCTCAAAAAGTATATATTGTAACTGTTTTAAGACTCGATACCCTTACCAACCAAATAGATACCGGCAGAAAAAGAGTAATTATTATTGACGAAAAAGCAGATTTTGTACCCAACAAAACAGATATCTGTACCAATGGCCTCGTAAATTTCACTACTATTGGGATGGATTCATCTAAAATAAAAAAATACACCTGGGATTTTGGTGACAGTACAGCAAGGCAAGTAATTGACAATGCAACTAATTTTACCAATTTTGGCCTTTGGTTAAAAGGCAATACCAGCCACACTTATATTGATACCGGCTTATACTTTGTAAAACTGATTATTGAAGATAAATTAGGTTGTTCCGACTCTTTGATTTATCCAATACCCATCAGTGCCCGTGGACCAATTGCTAATTTTAAACCCGATATACAGCTTAGTTGTTTGGTGCCCTTAAAAGTAATTTTTACAGATTCATCTTTTCAAAATGGCATCATTCCTATTACCAACTGGCAATGGACATTTGGCAACGGCAATCCCATATTAAACAGCACTCAGGACACAGCAGTTTCAAGATTGTACACTGCCAATAACTACAATGTAAACCTGAAAGTAACAGACTCTATCGGATGTTTTTCTACCATAACCAAACAGATAATTGTACCATTGGTAACCACCGGTCCACAGGCAGCATTTACATCTACTCCTACTACGAGTTGTTCTTCTACCCAAAATTTTGCTTTTACAGATACATCAATACAAAGTGCTGGCGTACCTATTGTAAACTGGCAATGGAATTTTGGCAATGGAAGTACCCTTACTACCAATACTGATTCAGTCATTAACAAAGTTTATAATGGCACCAGCTACTTTAATTTTTATACTGTTTCGTTAACCATTACCGATTCTTTTGGGTGTACCTCTACCGTTAGCAAACCCAACTATATCAGAATTTACAAACCAAAAGCAGACTATTTTAGTTTCGATACCTTAAAGTGCGGCGCATTCAATGTTTTTCTGTATAATAATTCTCAGGTTTACAATGGAATTTATACCTGGGATTATGGCGATGGCAGCCCAACTACCAATGGCTTCTATGGCTCCCGTACTTATGCAACAGAAGGCAGCTACAATATTAAATTGGTTGTAAAAGATGAAAATGGCTGTACAGATAGCATCACTCGTCCATCTTACATAAAGCTGGTAAGGCCAGATGCAAATTTTAAAGTAGGCGATACTACCAAATGCGCTCCTACAGCTATTACATTTAGTGACAGTTCTACTTATGCCAGTAGTTGGGTATGGGATTTTGGTGATGGAGGTACCGGAAGTACCGACCAAAATCCATCGCCCAAAATTTATGCTGTACCTGGCTTTTACAAGGTAACACTAAGGGTTAAAGGATTAAATAATTGTGAAGATTCTGTATCTAAAATTATAAGGGTACGTGGGCCAATTGGTAACCTTACCGCCAACACCGGCAATGGGTGTAAGCCTTATTCCATTGCCATGAATGTAAAGGGTAGTTTTATCAGCACTTATGCGTGGGATTATAATGATGGCACACCCGTTTTTCCATCGCTATCAGACTCTGCTGTAACACATACCTATCCCAATGCAGGTATTTATATTCCTAATGTGGTACTAACGAGTCCGGAGGGTTGTCCATTTACTTTAAAAGCAGTTGATTCAGTTTTTGTTGATTCTGCCAGGGCAAAATTTGTATTTGATAACACCCGGTTTTGCGATAGCGGAATAGTAAAGTTTACCAGCCAAAGTGTAGTTCCTTCGTTTTCTTCTATGCGCTACAAGTGGACCTTTGGAGATGGAGGAACAGACACCATTGCTAATCCGCAACACTTGTACAACGTTCCTGGCACTTATGCAGTGAAACTAGTCATCAGTTCAAAATACGGCTGTACCGATTCTGTTATAGTTCCGGGGGCTGTAAAAGTATATCCAAGTGCAAAAGTTACCATCAATGGCATTAATACTGTTTGCCTTAAACCCAATAGCAGGTTGCAATACACTAGTACCATTGTTAGTTTTGATGCCATTGCTAAATATGTTTGGAGAATAGATGGAGATAGCGTTGCTAATACTGCCAATCTTAATTACAATTACAGACTGTTTGGCAATCATATATTGTCGTTAACAGCTACTACTATTAATAATTGTATTACAGTTGCTACCAGAAATATTTTGATAGATTCTGTTAAAACGAATTTCAATTTAACGCCGGTTCGTTTCTGTGGTTTTGGCCAAACTTTTTTTACTAATTTAACCACTCAATCTTCTGCTATCAATTTTTATAGCTGGAGTTTTGGAGATGGCAATACTTCGGCTTTACAAAATCCTGATAATTATTATTTCCTTCCTGGAAATTATCCCGTCAGGCTGATAGTTGCTACCATCAATGGTTGCAGGGATACTACCCTATTTGTTGATACGATCAGGGTTTATAATTTACCAACCGCTACCATCAGTGGTTTAAACACCGTTTGTTTAGTGCCATCTACCAAACTTGCTTATACAAGTACCATTACAAGTGTAGATGCTATTGCCCAATACAAGTGGAGTATTGATGCTGATAGTGTGGCCAATACGGTTAACTTAAACTACGATTATCGTACGCCGGGCAATCATGTTATCAAGCTTGATATCAGGACAATCAATGGCTGTACTTTCTCCATCACCAAAAATATTGTGATAGATTCCATCGTCACAAATTTTGCTTTAAATCCCGTTCGTTTTTGTGGAAGTGGAACTGCATCGTTCACCAACCTTACCACCAATTTTGCAGCAATTGATTTTTACAATTGGAGATTTGGTGATGGCAATACGGCCACCGCTGTTAACCCATCTAATACTTATTTACTGCCGGGCAATTATGCCGTCAGGCTGATAGCCGCTACCATTAATGGTTGCAGGGATACTATTGTATTTGTTGATACCATCAGAGTTTATAATTTACCAACCGCTACCATCAGCGGATTAAACACAGTTTGTTTGGTGCCTTCTACCAAATTAAACTACACAAGCACCATTACAAGTGTAGATGCTATTGCCCAGTACAAGTGGAGTATTGATGCTGATAGTGTAGCCAATACGGCCAACTTAAACTACGATTATCGTACGCCGGGCAATCATGTTATCAACCTAGATATCAGGACAACTAATGGCTGTACTTTCTCCATCACCAAAAATATTGTGATAGATTCCATCGTCACAAATTTTGCTGTAAATCCGGTTCGTTTCTGTGGAAGCGGAACTGCATTGTTCACCAACCTTACCACCAATTTTGCAGCAATTGACTTTTACAATTGGAGATTTGGTGATGGCAATACGGCTACCGCTGTTAACCCATCCAATACTTATTTACTGCCGGGGTTTTACACTGTTCAATTGGTGGGTGTTACCATTAATGGTTGCAGAGATACTACCAATTTTGTAGATACTTTAAAAGTTTACAACTTACCTGGGGCAAAAATTACCGGCGACAGTATTCATTGTACGCCGGGCAATTACCAATATAAAAGTGTAATTAATTCGATTGATCAAATACAGCGCTACCAGTGGTTTATAGATGGTATTCAACGAAGCACTACTACTGAATTGAACAGTAATATTTTTGCAGGCAACCATATCATTTCATTAAAAATTACTACTGTAAACGGGTGTATTGATAGTGTTTCAAAAATCATTATTATTGATTCATTACAAGCTTTGTTTAGTATAAGTAAGCAAAAGTTTTGTGGAGATTCTGCCACCGTTGCATTTACCAATAATGTAAAATCCCGTTTTAATATTGCACGTTACGAGTGGTTTTTTGGAGACAATACTACCTCTGCTTTAAACAACCCAATACACACTTATATGCAGGCTGGAGTATATGATGTAAAATTGGTTATAACATCTGAACATGGCTGTACCGATACCTTAATTAAAGCAAGGGCAATTGAAATTTATAAAAACCCTGTACCATCTGTTGCGGGTAAATCTATACAATGTTCACCTGGTATGTACACCTATTTCAGTACTACAAACAGTACCGATCCAATTGCTCAATACCAATGGTTGGTAAACGGCGTAAATGCAGGAAATACAGATACGCTGAAGTACAATTTTTCACCAGCAGGTTTATATGATATCAACTTAAAAGTTACTACCAGCAAAGGCTGTGCAATTGATAGTACCCGTAAAGTAATTATAGACTCTGTTAAAGCTTCATTCACTATTGTTAATCCAAAAATATGTGGTGATAGTGGTACGGTTCGTTTTGTAAACACCTCTGCATCCCGGTTTAACAATATGCAGTTTGAATGGAATTTTGGAGATGCACAAACTTCCACCTCCATTAACCCTGCACACTTTTATGCAGCCGCCGGAAAGTATATAGTTGCGCTAAAAGCCACTACTGCCAATGGTTGCATCCATACTTATCTTACCAATGATACTATCACTATTTTTAAAACAACTACTGCATCCATTATTGGTGAGGCAGAAAAATGTATGCAAAATATATTGGTGTACAAGCCATCCATTTTTACAGAAGATAGTATAACGAAATACGACTGGAAAGTAAATTCAGTTACTATCAGTACTGCAGATTCACTCAGGTATAACTTTACATTGGCTGGCAATTACAATATATCACTCACTATTCAAACAGCATTTGGTTGCAATATTACTACCAGCAAAAATGTGCTGATTCATCCATTACCTGTACCGGCAGCAGCACCTGACACCACCATTTGTAGTGGCAGCACTGTTTTACTCCGCAGTTTTGATGGAGTGAGGTACCTGTGGGCCGCCTCAGCTTCATTGCAAAATGATACCACGGCCACGCCAACAGCTACCCCTTTAGTTACTACAGATTATTTTGTAACTGTTACCAACCGGTTTGGCTGTATTCAAAAAGATACAGTAACAGTAAAAGTAGATGTGCCGGTTAGCCTTACTGTTAGCCGTAATGATAGTATTTGTATTGGCGACCGAATTCAACTAAGGGCAAACAGCACGGCATCCCGCTATTTATGGAGCCCTGCCACAGGCTTAAGCGTCACAAATATTGCCAATCCTTTTGCATCGCCAACCACTACCACGCTGTACCAGGTAATTGCTTTTAGCAGCAATGTTTGTAAAACAGATACTGCTACAATTTTAATATCCGTAGGCAATATACCTGGTGTAAATGCAGGTGCAGATAGAAACATTGCCGCTGGCACACCTATTCAATTATCCGCCACCGTTACAGGCAATGATGTAAATGCCTATTTATGGTCGCCTGCTACCGGTTTAAGTTGTAGAGATTGTCCTAACCCTAATTTTACTGCCGATAACAATATCACTTATAAAGTAACAGTGCAAACAACTTATGGCTGTCGTGCAAGTGATGAGGTAAGGATTGTAGTATTCTGCGGCAAAGGGCAGTTGTATATACCCAATGCATTTTCTCCTAATAACGATGGATTGAATGATCGGTTTTACATTAAAGGCTTTGGCATAGCATCTATAAAAAAGATGATAATATTTAATCGTTGGGGACAAATAGTTTTTCAAAAACAAAATGTACCTGTAAATGAACCATCACAGGGCTGGGATGGAAACTTTAATGGACAGCCACCTTTAACAACCGCAGCGTATGTGTACGTGCTAGATGTAATTTGTAAAGATGGACAAGAGTTTAGTTATAAGGGAACGGTGATGCTGGTGAAATAGATCAAAAAGATATACGGGTATTCATTGGTGTTACAGCGGATCAACTATTGCTCCTATCTTTTGGCAGTAATAACGAATCGGCAACAGGTAGGGAGACATGCGCTTACTCAGTTAACAATCTTGGTGAGCTACGCACAAGGAAGAATAAAAAAATTTAAAAAAATAACTTGCAATTACCAAAAATGCTTTCTATTTTACAATGCTAAGTTAAACGACCGCCTGCCGGGATATAAAAAAAACAGGTAGGAATAAGCGGTTTATTTTCAACTCTATCCATTTTTCCTATTGAATGTACCTCAAAATTTTAACTATGATATTAGTTATTCAAACTGGTCGTCAATCGCCCCTGCCCTTGAAGGATTCCAGGGCAGTTTCTTATCTTAAAAAGGTACATGCAGTTGAAGATGCTCCCATGCTTGAAATGGGAGAGCTGCAATATCATTACCTACTGATAGATGACAATGCCGATCTTGAATGGCTCATCCCAAAACTGTTGGATGTGCCAGGTATTGAAGCGGCATACGAAAAGTCTGGCGACCAACCTCCCGGATAACTAACCAAAGCAGTCTGAAAAAATCAATTATCATTTTAACCAAACATACTGGTTTGGCTCTGCCATGCCTTTGCCTGAAATTTATTTTTTAACACCGGTATTTAGCCTTTCATGAAAGTATGCTGAATGCCGTAAACAACAAATCCCCATATGAGTAAAAGTAAAAAGCAAAAATTGCCGGATCAGCAATTTGGCTCTCCCCCTGAGCTTATTGTAGTATCCAAAAGTGTAGAAGCGCCACACGCCAAAGAAGTGGCTACTGCACTAAGGTCCGAATCGCAACCGGCTGAACAATCTCTTGCAGGTTTTATTGTAAGCAATGGACTCAATCTAACCCCGGTCTTCGGCAGTACAGATGAAGAAGTTGCTACCATTGTGTCGAGGGCTGCTTCAGGAAGGCAGGGAGAAGATTTTAGCACAATGCAGCAATTTTACAAAGTGGACGCACCGGAAGGTAGCGACCTGGAAGCGCTGGCAGCGCAACTAAACGAACTTGCCGAGGTGGAGGCAGCTTATGTAAAGCCTCCATGTTTGCCACCTGTATTTTTTGAAGATGATGAAAGTGACAGCGTACCCGGTATTGAAGACCAGGCACCCATTACTCAGGACTTAACGCCTAACCAGGGATACCTGAATGCAGCACCACAGGGTGTAGATGCCCGGTACGCCTGGACAATACCAGGCGGACGTGGAAGCGGTATGCGGGTTATAGATATTGAAGGCGGCTGGAACTTCGCACATGAAGACCTCCGAATTAATGTAGGTGGTTTATTAGGAGGTATAAATTCCACTGATATGAGATGGAGAAACCACGGTACTGCGGTAATAGGAGAAATTATCGGAAATACCAACAGCTTTGGTGTAACAGGTATTAGCCCTGCTGCCAATGTAAGATGCATGTCTATCTTTAATGGCGGTTCAGCCAATGCCGTGCGCACAGCAGCAGACAATCTATCAGCAGGCGATGTAATCCTGATTGAGTTGCATAGAGGAGGGCCGCGTTATCCGGGTGGAAATACCCAGCTAGGTTTTATTGCCATAGAATTTTGGCCGGATGATTTTGAAGCTATACGTTATGCCACTTCCAAGGGAGTAATTGTAATAGAGGCTGCCGGTAACGGATCTCAAAACCTGGATGACGCCATCTACGACACCAGGCTAGCCGGTTTTCCGGCATCCTGGCGCAATCCTTTTCGCCGTGCAGGGGGAGTTGATAGCGGTGCCATTTTAGTAGGTGCTGGTGCTCCACCCCCAGGTACAAATGGCGGCAATTGGGGTGCAGACAGAAGCCGCCTGGGCTTTAGTAATTACGGTGCCGCAGTGGATACCCAGGGCTGGGGTGAGGGGGTTACTTCCGCAGGATATGGCGTTGTAACAGGTACCAATCCTAATAACCAGAATGAATGGTACACCAACTTTTTTAATGGTACCAGTAGCGCATCGCCCATTGTTACTGCTGTGGTGGCCAATTTACAGGGGATACAAAAGGCTGCCGGCCGGGCACTGCTTACCCCAAGAAGAGTGAGGGAGTTGCTGCGTTCAACAGGATCTCCCCAACAAGCTGGTGCTAACCCGGTGAGTCAGCGAATTGGCAACCGGCCAAATTTAAGGGCACTGATACAGGCAGTATCCGCCGCCCCTACATGGGTAGGTGTACAATTTACAGGCGTTGTTGCTGCTAACGGTACAGGACGTTGGTTTACCCATAGCTGGCCCGATCACTGGCATGTGATATGGACAGTGGTGCCTGCAGCTCCGGCTATTGACGGCCCAGAGCAGATAGAATTTAAAGTGCTAACTACCCGGCAGGCTTTTGGGTTAATCAAATATTTTATTGAGATTAAAAACCTGAGAAATTACCAGGTTACCATTGAGGCCCGGTTTGCAGTGCTTGCTTCTTAAAAATATAATTACTATTTAACATTTTTTAATTGGCCAACGCAAAAATGCAAAGGCTTACAAAACAAAAAACATATTTTATGGCAGTATCAGTAGGAATTCAATTTTCAGGCGCAGTAGGCGCTGGCGGCACAGGACGTTGGTTTACCCATAGCTGGCCCGCAGCCTGGCATGTAACATGGTATGTAGTTCCCACCAGTCCCACTGTGGATGGTCCGGCACAACTGGAATGGAAAGTACAAGCCACCAGACAGGCAGCCGGTCTAATTAAGTATTTTATTGAAGTAAGAAACCTAACCGGCGCAGCAATTAATATTGAGGCCAGGTATGCTATCTTAAACCGATGAGCGACCATCATTTTTTAATCATTTCTTAAATAAAAAAAACTAATGGCAACAATAAATATTTCAATACACGATACAGGATCGCAACAGGAGTTAAGCAGCCCGGTAAGTATAATGGCTCCCGGATCGCAGGCACCTTCCAATGGCGGCGGAGCCCCGGGCGATGGTGGAAGTGAAGGCAATGGTAGTGACAACGCTTCCCTTTCAGGCGATCCTGCAGCAGATGGCATGGTAGATATTGGCTCGCCCCCAGCCTGGCTGTTTAAAGCTATTGCAGCCGAAAAAGCTTCTGCAGCAATTACAGATTCTCCTGTTGGTAACAACACCGATGGAGGTTCAGCACCCACCGAATAGTATTGCTTTATACCATTCAACGTTGGCGGCTATTTCACGCAATGATTTAGCCGCCAATATTTTTATGACCCACCTAACCAATTCGGTTGCCGGCGTTGTCTTTAATCTAAAGGTTTTATATTTATAGTAAGTTTATGTTACTGCGAGGGAAACCTGACCTGTTGATAAAATTGATTTTACTGTTAAAAATCCTGTAATGGAACTGCATAAAAACACGCCCACATTTTACGCTAAAACAGGGTAGCCTCGCGGCAACGGCTGAAAAATAATCATGCAACAACGATAGTATATTCCTGATTATTTACAAGAAAGAAAGTGGTATACCTTCAGTATATTATCCTGAAGCAGTAGATGAAGCAATCTGTTTTGGATGGATAGACAGCAAGATCAACAAACGGGATGAGCAGAGCTATTACCAATACTTTGCATAGCGAAACCCCAAAAGTAACTGGAGCAAGGTGAACAAAGAAAAGATTGAAAAATTGCTTTCTGCCAACCTCCTGTCACCTGCAGGTTTAGC